>JASFYS010000128.1:0-20978 GCA_045047095.1 Desulfuromusa sp.
CAAATTAGTTACAAATAAAAACAACACCGCCGAGCTCCCTATCACGGTGATTTTGGAGAATATCCAAGTGTAGTTTTTTATGGCCGGTGGATTTGGGTTCCAGAACTTCTCTTGATAAGAGTATAGTGCCGGGCTATGTCCAGCCAATCAAACTTCACTATCTATCTAAAATTACTGCTGATGGCACTGTTCTGGGGTGGTACTTTCATTGCGGGGCGCTTGCTGGCGGGGGAAGTTGAACCCTTTGCTGCTGCATTTCTCCGTTTTACTATTGCTTCAATTGTCCTGTTGATTATCACCCTGCGCACCCACAAAAAACTCCCTCGCATTCAACGGGGACAGTGGTTCCCGTTACTGCTTCTGGGATTAAGCGGTGTCTTTGCCTATAACGTCTTTTTCTTCCGTGGGCTGCAATTGATCGAAGCAGGACGGGCGGCAGTCATCATCGCCAATAATCCGATTGTTATCGCTATTTTTGCCGCTCTTTTCTTCGGCGAAAAGTTGAATCTGCTGAAAATAATCGGAATTATTCTCTCCGTGGGTGGCGCGATTGTGGTCATCACCCACGGGCATCCGACAACGCTACTGCATAGCGGCGTAGGAAAAGGTGACCTTTATATTTTTGGCTGTGTCATTTGTTGGGTCATCTATTCCTTAGTCGGGCGTGCCGCCATGCACAATCTTTCACCATTGATTGCAGTGACCTATTCGGCTCTTATCGGGGCGTTACTTTTGCTTCCGGCTGCTTGTCTGGAAGGGATGCTCAATCAGATTGCAGATTATTCCCTAACTGCGTGGCTGAGTCTATTCTATCTGGGTCTATGCGGTACGGTGTTAGGTTTTGTCTGGTATTACCAAGGCATTCAACGCATTGGCTCGACGCGAGCCGGGCAGTTCATCAATTTTGTTCCAATCTCTGCTATCCTCCTTTCAGCGTGGTTACTTGATGAACCCTTGACCGCTTCGCTTCTAAGTGGAGTTTTTCTGGTCAGCAGCGGCGTATACTTGACCAATCGGCGGGTAAAATAATCAGATCAAATCCGCACAAATCTGTTAGAATATAACTAACCCCAGTTAATGAGGTTGCACGTAATATTTAAACCTTGGTGTTCTGTCATGCATGGAATGTTGTAAAATTACGTCGGATTTTGCATGTCAGGGCGCTGGATTCAGACTGTTTTTGATATTCCAGGGAGGAATCGATGCCTAACAATCCAGATCGCCATATCGTTTACCGTTATGTAAGTCATCTTGTTAAGGATACCTTTGCACTGGTTCTCGCTGGCGGTCGGGGAAGCAGGCTGCACGAATTAACCGAGTGGCGAGCCAAGCCTGCCGTCTATTTTGGGGGCAAATACCGGATTATCGACTTCCCCCTTTCCAATTGTGTCAATTCGGGAATCCGCCGGATCGGGGTTCTGACTCAGTATAAATCACACTCTTTAATTCGCCATCTGGTTCGGGGGTGGTCCCACTTCAAAAAAGAATTGGGTGAGTTTGTTGAGATACTCCCTGCCTCGCAACGTTTCTCCGAAGAGTGGTATCAGGGGACTGCGGATGCGGTGTATCAGAATCTCGATATTATCCGGGCGGAAAAACCCAAGTATGTGCTGATTCTTTCCGGAGACCATATTTATCGAATGGATTATCGACCCATGTTACTGGAGCATGTCGCAACCGGTGCCGATATGACCGTTTCCTGTCTGGAAGTCCCTATCGAAGAGGCCGCTGGTACATTCGGGGTCATGACCGTTGATGAAGAGAGTCGTATTTTGCGCTTTGATGAAAAACCAGAACATCCAGCACCCATTCCCGGCCAACCGGGAACAACCTTGGCTTCGATGGGTAACTATATTTTTAATACCGATTTTCTCTTTGACCTACTGGAAAAAGATGGCAAAGATCCAAATTCTGAGCACGATTTTGGAAAAAACATTATTCCTTCAATTGTCGATGATCATAAAGTCTATGCCTACCCATTCCGTGACCCGGAAACCAACCAGCTGGCCTACTGGCGTGACGTTGGTTCCCTGGACGCATTCTGGGAAGCCAATATGGAATTGATCGCCCCAAAGCCAGAACTCAATCTCTATGACCCAGAATGGCCGATGTGGACCTATCAGGCGCAATTACCTCCGGCCAAATTTGTCTTTGATGATGATGATCGACGTGGCATGGCCGTTGATTCAACCGTCTCAGGTGGTTGCATTATCTCTGGATCATACCTGAGAAAGACACTCTTGTTTTCAAATGTCAGGGTGCATTCTTACTCGACAATTGAAGAAACTGTTATCTTGCCTGAGGTAATCATCAATCGACATTGCAAAATCAGACGAGCCATCATTGATCGGGGATGTGAAGTTCCAGAAGGAACTGTCATCGGCTACGATACAGAACAGGACAAAGCTAACGGCTTCAGAATAACTGACAAAGGTGTCGTTCTGGTCACCCGCGGGATGCTGGGACAACCAGGAGGGTACGCCTGATTTATCGAATAGCTGCTCTTAGCAGGCGGTTGAAAAACTAGATGCGATTGCTGTGTTGAAAGTTGCCTCAAAATGCTCATTTACTAGGTGCAAACTGCGCTTTTTCGATAATTTTTGCCTTACCCTCGCGGCTCCGAAAACGTTTTTCAACACCCTGTTAGCTATGACAGGAAACCCCCACAATGATTTCAGTTTCTTAGAAGATACGTCCTTATTTGTTTTTTGACAGTTCCCTCCAGGTGTGCTGCTCTAAAAATGATCCCGCGACATTCTCCTCCATCGTAAGAAACATCTTCCAGGGAATTGACATGCTCATAATATTTTCACCAAACTGATTGCGCAAATACAATCGTGCTGACAGATCCATCGGGCCAGCTATTGCTTTTGGTTTTTCCTGCTCAGCTTCCTGGTAAGAATATAAACCAATAGCCTGGCAACCGGCGGCAAAAGGGAAGATGACATTATCGTTGCCCGGAAAACTATAGTTCGCCAGCACCCCGAGAGCAGAAAATTGATCGGGGTCACTAAAAAAGACCACAGAGACAGGTTTTTCTTGAGCTATATCCACTTTGGATAGTGGCTTATAGACAACATAATCTGCGGGAATATCTCGAATCGGCAATGCGTTGATAAATTCTTGAACTGCGGCAGTGTCTTTCAGGTATCGTTCCCCTTGTAAAAATTCATCCATAAATTCGAGGGAAACAAATTTTTTAATCCCTTCGGCAACAGCTTCCCCCTGTTCGTTGCCGGTATTCCCATCGGCAAGAAAACGACAAAAACAATCGACACCACCCGGGAAATTAACATATTGATCGCCAAAGCCAATACCAGTGCCGCCACCAAAACAGCCAAAGGTTTTCCGGTCACAAGCAGCAACCTTTCCTTTAGCTGCTCCTGCCATTAACCACAGGGTACATCCCCAGGCCTTCTCTTTAAATGTACTGGCTCCTTCCGGTTTTTTATCACTCCATAAAATTGCGACCGGCTCATGGGCCAGTTTTATTGATTTTGAAATTCTACTTTCCATAGCCCTTCTTCCTTCCGCAGAATCAAAAAAGCTCAGGGTGTCTTGTCAAAATCATGTCATTTTCGTTCTGCCAACATCAAACCAATTATGAACCCTCAGCTTATTTGCTAATAAATTGTTGAATTTCAATAACTTAAGCTTTTTCTAACGTTTTTGGCACAGTTCTCGCCTATGAACATCTCCGGGGATAAATAACGACCGCCGGAGGCGTGGATGCGACAACCAATTCAAACTGTTAAAATTCTTGGCTTAATGCTGCTGCTATTACTGTTTATTCTGAGCGTTACAATGACGGTTCAGGCCGCAGAGCCAATTACCCTGCTTGGCATGCAGCAGCAGGAAAAGCCAGACAATACACAGATTACCTTAAAATTCTCCTCTTTGCCAAAATTCATAACCGAAGCCTCCGGGCAACGGGTAGATCTGTTATTAAGTAATGTTCAACCTTCCCCAATGCTGCATAACCTGCCAGAAGCGGAGAAGATAGTTAAAATTTTGTTAGCGGAAAAGAAACATGAGTTGTTGGTCTCTCTTCTTCTGCGCCGCCCTCCCAAACAGGTTATCACTGAATCAAAACAAGATCCGCCTCAGGTCACCATGAATATCTATTGGGATACCGATGCGGGAGCCCGGCCATCTGTGGCCTTCCGAATTTCTGATATGCCACCACGTAAGGCGGGAAGAAGGGCTGCTAAATATCAGCAGGAATCTCCCTGGAAGGATCATTGGGAAGATTTTTTTCGTGATTATCGAACCTATTGGCGTTTGGAACTGCCGGTTAATTTTACCTTGCCGCGACTCCCCACTCTGGTTACGGATGATAACAGTCCACTCTGGTTGTTGCAGCAACACGCTGATAATAACATGTTTCTCAGTCTGCTCCAGACTGCAACCGGGTTAAGTCACTTGGATCCGCAACAGCTTTATTTGCGTGATGTGCTGGTAGCTGAAGCGCAATTGCGGACCGATGCCACAGAGGCAGGCGTTGCCAGGCTTGATATTTTGCGCCGGGAAGATGGGACAGAGCAGGCTCGTGTCGATTATTTGACAGCTTATGGGCAAGCACTGGAGGGTCAACCGTTAGTTGCTCAGATCACGCTTCAGCAACTGTTGGCAACTCTTGATGAAAATCACCCTCTTCTGCCATTGGTTCATTTTCTCTTTGCAGAAACTGCTCTGGCTTCAGGACAGGATCAAGTCGCCCTTGAACATCTGCAAATGACCGATATGAAGTGGTCTGATAGCCTGCTTGTGCCGCTAAAGATGAGGATTGCTGATGCCAAAGCCGGTCTTGGAAAATTGACTGAAGCAGTCGACGATTATCAGAATTTACTCGAAGAACCGGGTCTTTTTGATTATTACCGTTTCTCTCTTAACCGCGCGGCATTCAGTGCCTTCAAGAATAAGAATTATCAACTTTCCAGCCGTCTCTACCGAAGATTTGTGGAACCTCTCAAAGAGGAACCAGGAGATGACCTCTTACTGTTTGCTGCTGGATCTTCAGCCTATGAAGCGGGAGATCTGGGCTGGGGGATGATTGGTCTCCAGCGGGCAACTTTGGATCGCCCTGACACTGAAGGTGGGGATCGTGCAGAGCTGCGGTTGATTGATCATAAATTGATTGTTGGTGGAGAATTGGAACGGGCGCAGAGCGCGCATGCGTATGCGCAACTGGGAGAAAAGTCACGGTTTCGGGTCGTCCGTGAAGAGAGTCGATTCAAGCATGCTTTGACACTCTATCTATTAGGAGATCATCGAGAGAGTGTCGAAGCCTTGATGCGTTTTCAGCGCGAATTTGGAAGCTCTGAACTTATCAGGGAAGTTGATCTGTTAATTCTGCAACAGCTGCCAACGGTTGTGCATCAACTATTAGAACAAAAAAATGATTTACAGGCCGTTGTCCTGGCTGAAAAAAATCGTAAATTATTGCTGCGGAGCGGGTTTAACAAAGATTTCCTTCAAGATTTGGCAACCTCTTTTGATCGACTTGGCCTCTATGAAAGAGCTGGACGGGTGCTGCTCTACCTGTTTGATCGCACCACCGGAAAACCGGAGCAGCAGTTTTTTTACCTGCCACTGGCACAATCTTATCTAAAACGTCAGGAGTATCAACAAGCAAGTCAATATGCCAGTCGCTATCTGGAAGAGTTTCCACAAGGTGAAGATGGTGGGGCTTTATTTAGTATTTTGCTGGATGCATTTCAGCGTGAAGGGCGTCAGGATGAACTGCTCTCCTGGTTGAACCGGGAGAATCGACCCAGCAGCCCTGAGCTGGAGATTCGGGCGGCGTATATTTATTGGAAACTGGGAAAGCTGCCAGCGGTGATTCAAAGTCTGGAGAAGGTGTACAGCGTTGAGGGGGTTCTACAAGTCAAAGAAATGGCACTGTTGGGAGAAGCCTACTATCAAACCCAAAAAAATAGGGCAGCAGAAAATATTTATCGACAGCTTTATAAAGATCCTGACTTTGGGTCGCAAGCCCGCTATCGGTCTGCACAGATCCTGCTGCGGCAGCAGCAGCGGAAGGAGGCACTTAAGCTTCTGAGTCAGGTTGTCGAAACAGATGGAGACAGTTCTTGGGGAAAGTTGGCTCAGGACTTGCTCATTCAAGAAAAGAGTTGAGATATTCAACCCAAAAGTCAGAAAACAGGCAGGAGTAAGTCATGGCAAATATTAGAATTGCAGATCGGACCATTGCGGTATTGCAGAAGAGCCTCGATCTCCGTGCGCAGAAACAGCAGGTGATCGCAGGTAATATAGCCAATGCTGAAACGCCGGGCTACTCAGCGCGCAAACTTAGTTTTGAAGATAATTTACGTAAGGCGATCAGCAGCCCTGAGATGGCTGGGAGAAAAACCAACCCAAAGCATTTTCCCATTGGGTCAAGTGGAATTTCCAGTGTTCATGGGACTCTTACCAAACAGGTCAATTCGAGTCCACTTGGTGATGGCAACAGCGTGTCAGTTGATGACGAAATGTTTGATCTGGCTGAAAATCAATTGCTTTATGAGGCGGGAAGCCAGATTTTAAAGAAGAAATTCTCGATGCTCAAATTTGCAGTGAGTGACGGACGTTAGGAGATGTTATGGATATTTTCACGACGATGAAGATCAGTGCTTCGGCACTTAAGGCACAGCGGATTCGGATGAATGCCATCAGTTCCAATCTGGCCAATATCGAAACCACGCGAACCCCGGATGGTGGTCCCTATCGGAAGCGGGAAGTTGTTTTCCAAAGTACCCAGCAAGGATTTGCTGACGCTCTTGATGGCCGGATGCGCGATACGGTGCAGGGCGTCAAGGTTTCTCAGATTCAAGCCAGCACCCTGCCTCCCCGGATGGTCTATGACCCATCACACCCTGATGCTGATGAACAGGGTCAAGTCGCTATGCCAAACATCAGCCTGGTAGAAGAAACAGCTGACATGATGTCTGCATTACGAGCCTACGAGGCAAATGTGACAGTTGTTAAATCGGCGAAGCGAATGGCATTAAAAGCTCTGGAAATAGGACGGTGAAATAAATGATGAGAAGTGTTGCTGATATGACCATGACGGCCCATCTTCAAGGGCTTTCCCAACCCAAAACAGCTCCGGTTCAACAACTGGGGAATAAATTTGGGGAGATGTTGAAAACCTCTATTGCCGAAGTCAATCAGGCGCAGATCAGCGCTGACCGTGCCGCTGAACAGATTGCTGCCGGCGAAACCAAAAATCTGCATGGGGCGATGATCAAACTGGAAGAGGCTGATATCTCTTTACGGTTGATGGTGCAGGTGCGGAATAAAGCCGTTGAGGCGTATCAGGAAATCATGCGCATGCAGGTCTGATGGCGTCGCAAAAAGTTCCGCCCAACGGCGTTGCAGGGATTTTTCAGGACTTTGACATACTGGTGTATGTCTGCACCCCCGAAAATCCCCTGCGCCTTGTTGGACGAAATTTTTGCTTAGCCATCTAGCGCAATTTTAGAAGTGGATAAATTAAAGAGTTAAAGAATAACGCAATCGATCCCGGAGGAAAATTTCGATGGCTGAAGAAGAAAAAGAAGTTATTGCCAAGAAAAAGAATATGTTGGAAGTGATTATGGAATGGTCACTGGCTCGTAAACTGAGTCTCGTCGGTGCCACCGTGGTCAGTGCCATTCTCTTTTCTTTGATTATTATGCAATCTCAGGTGGCCGATTACAGCTTGTTGTTTGCCAATCTGCCAAGCCGGGATGCTGCATCGGTCGTTGACTGGTTGAAAGGGCACAAGATTCCCTACCGTCTGGAAGATGCTGGACGGGATATTATGATTCCGGCGGATCAAGTTTATGAAGCGCGGATCGAACTGGCGGGATCTGGTTTGTCTGAAGGTGGGGTTGGTTTCGAGATTTTTGACAAGCAGAGTTTCGGTATGACCGACTTTGCCCAGAAGGTTAATTATCGGCGCGCTCTCCAGGGTGAGTTGATGCGGACAATTACCTCTCTGGCCCCCGTTGAAGCTGCCCGTATTCACCTGGCATTACCGGAAAAAAGATTGTTTCGTGAACAACAGCAGAAGGCAACGGCATCAGTTGTTATTAAGCTTTCTTCGGGCCGTTCTCTGAAAGAATCGCAACTGCAGGGGATCGTTTATCTGGTTGCTGGAAGTGTTGAAGGGTTGGAATCGGAGAATGTCACGGTGGTCGATTCGAGCGGTAAAATTTTATCCAAAAGCAATTCAGATGAAATGGCTGGTCCGATGACGCCGGGAATGTTGAATTATCAACAAACCATGGAGCGACGTTTGGAAATTCGTGCTCAATCACTGTTGGATCGTGCCCTCGGGGCAGGAAATTCCCTGGTGCGAGTCAATGCTGAAGTTGATTTTGATCAGCGAGAAAAGGTTGAAGAAGCTCTTGATCCCAAAGGTGCGGTTATTGTCAGTGAACAGACCAGTACTGAAGAAGGTGGTACCGAGTCATCCAGCGGTGTTCCCGGGGTTGTCTCCAATCTGCAAGGGAATGCCGGGACAACAACCGCAGAAACTCCAGCCAGTCGTTCCGATGAAACCATTAATTATGAGATGAGTAAGATAGTCAGCAAAACGGTTCAGTCTGTCGGTACCCTGAAAACCCTGTCGGTTTCAGTTCTGATTGCTGACCGCATCACTCCAGGTGCTGAAGGTGAAGGTCCAACAAGTACACCACGGAGTACTGAAGAAATAACGGAGATAGAACAGATGGTGCGTTCTGCTCTCGGTATAAATAATACTCGGGGGGATTTGATTTCGGTCGTTTCGATGCCATTTGAAAGTGGCTTCAGTGATGAAGCTTTGCCACAACCATCGTTGATCGACAAAGTCTACCCGTTTATGCCAATCATCAAGTACAGTCTGCTGGCGATTGCATCATTGTTGGCTTATCTCCTGTTTCTCAAGCCTTTGATGCGAACCCTGCAGGGAGCATCTGAACAGACCCAACCCATGAAAACGGTTGAGGAGTTGGAAGCTGAGATGCGTGGTGATTCGGATACGCCACTGCTTGGTGGGCCAAGCGACCCACTGGCTCAGATCCGCCAGGAAGTGCTGGGTGGTGACATGATGCCGGTCCAGGTGGTTAAGAATTGGTTGCGTGAAGAACCAGCTGAATCTTAAAGACAGCAAAATAAGGCTAAAGGGTTTTAGGCTGAAGGGTTAATAACTAAATTTTCAACTTCTTCGGCCTAAGAACCTGCAGTCTCAACAGCTTTAAATTTGGAGTGGTCTGTGAAAAAAGCAAAACATTTGTCCGGAGCAAAAAAGGCAGCGTTATTACTACTGTGCCTTGGTGAAGAAGCGACGGCAAAAATATTTGAGACTCTGGATGACGCAGAGGTTCGTGAGATCAGTCGGTGCATGATGGAGATCGATCATGTTGATCCATCTCTCGCACGGGAAATCCTGGAAGAATTCAAAGAAATTCGTGGTGGCGACGTCGGTGTTTATATCCGTGGTGATGAGTTTGCAAAGCATGCCATCCTTGGTGGTGGCGATAACCAGCGGGCCCAATATTTACTCGATCAGGTTTCAGCAGGGATTGAAGGCCGACCATTGGAGACGATCTCCAAAATGCATCCACGCATGGTTTCGGGTTTGCTGGAACATGAACATCCACAGACGGTTGCACTGATTTTGTCGACCCAGAAGGAAGATCATACCAGCCGTATTTTAGCAGAGCTCCCCGACGATATGCGTGGCGATATCATGTATCGTATCGCCAAGATCGATAATGTTTCTCCCGATGTCATTAATCAGATTGAAGAGGCTCTACAGCGTGAAGTCGGTGTTGTCGTTGGCAAGGATCGTAAACAGGTTGGTGGTGTTGACAAGGTCGTTGAGATTCTCGGAAAGATGGACAAGGGGGCCGATCAGGTGATTCTGACCAGCATCGAAGCTGTAGATCCGGATCTGGCAGAGGAAATCCGGAGACGGATGTTCACCTTTGAAGACCTGGCTGCGATTGATGGACGTGGGATGCAGGCCATTTTGCGTGAGGTCAGTACCGATATGTTGACCTTGGCATTAAAAACGGCAAGTGATCCGATTAAGGACAAAATCTTTGGCAATATTTCTCAACGTGCCGCCGATATGATTGCTGAAGATCTTGAGGCTATGGGTCCACGTAAGCTTTCTGAAGTTGAAGCAATGCAGATGGAAGTCGTTAAGGTTGCTTTAAAACTTGAAGAAGAGGGTTCTGTTGTGATTCCAGGAAGGGGCGGTGGTGGCGATGAACTTGTCTAAAATTTATCGTGGCTCTGAAGCCAGTGGGCTTAAGGAATTTCAGTTCAGATCATTTGGCGAAACTGAACCGAGTTCTCCCTTGGAATCTGATGGATTTAGTAAAAGCCCGGTGATTACCGCTCCGGCGACACCCGCTGGACACTCATCTAAGGATGTTGAAACTGCCTATGCCCGTGGTCGCCAGGAAGGTTTGGATAGCGCCGGGAACAATCTGGACACAGCGGCACAAGCACTTGCTGCTGCTGCAGAAGAAATAAGTCGGATGCGGGCGTCTTTGGCCAAAAACAGTGGCAAGGATATGTTGCGGTTGGTTATGGCCATCTCTGAACAGGTTATTCGTAGAGAAGTGGTTGCTGACCCCAAGGTTGTGTTGACGATTATCGAAAACGCCTTGCAGTCTTCGGTTCGTACCGATCAATACCGAATCTTGATTAATCCAGCTGATCTCGAAAAAGTAACGGAGCAGAAGCCACTTTTTCTTGCCAGTATCAGTGGCCTGAAGAATTTAAGTATCGAAACCGATGCTGCAATTTCTCCCGGAGGGTGTCGAATCGATTCTGATCTTGGTGATGTTGATGCCACGATTGAAACTCAGCTTGAGGCGATACGTCAGGCCTTAAGTGAAGCAATCACGGATGTTTGATGATAGACCTCGTCGAACGTGTTAAAGCGGTTAATCCGCTCAAAGTTAGTGGCAAAGTGATTCAGATTGTTGGTCTGATCGTCGAAGGCTACTGTCCAACCGCGACAGTTGGTACCCTTTGCCGCTTGATTCCACTGGGTGATGGGGACCCGGTTCCAGCAGAAGTGGTTGGTTTCCGTGATTCTCGTGCCCTCCTGATGCCGTTGGGTGAACTGCGCGGACTCGGTCCCGGAAGCTTGATTCAGGTGGTGCGCGACAGTGCTTCTATTCCAGTTGGTGACCATTTGCTTGGCCGCGTTCTTGATGCGCTTGGACAACCGCTTGACGAACAACCATTGGCCGCCTGTGAGAACGAATGCCCATTATATGCTTTGCCGGCGAGCCCCATGGCACGCAAGCCAATCGTTAATCCCCTTGATCTGGGGGTGCGGGCAATCAATGGGTTGTTGACCTGTGGTTCGGGACAGCGGATGGGGATCATGGCTGGTTCTGGTGTGGGGAAGAGTGTTTTGCTCGGAATGATGGCGAAGCATACTCAAGCCGATGTCAACGTGATTGCTTTGATTGGTGAGCGAGGGCGGGAAGTTCGTGAATTTATCGAACGTGATCTTGGTCCAGAAGGGCTTGCCCGTTCGGTTGTGATTACGGCAACCTCAGATCAATCGCCATTATTACGGATGCGCGGTGCCTTTGTCGCAACGACGATTGCCGAGTATTTCTGTGCACAGGGCAAGAATGTCCTGCTGTTGATGGATTCCGTCACCCGCTTTGCCATGGCGATGCGTGAGGTGGGGCTGGCTATCGGTGAACCGCCAACAACCAAAGGTTATACTCCGTCAGTTTTTGCCACACTCCCAAAATTGTTGGAGCGAGCGGGCAGTTTTAAGGGGAAAGGCAGCATAACTGGTCTCTATACGGTGCTGGTTGAAGGGGATGATATGAATGAGCCGATTGCCGATGCGGTCAGGTCGATTCTTGATGGGCACATTGTCCTGTCACGTGATCTGGCAGCCCGCAATCATTACCCTTCTATCGATATTCTCAATTCTGCCAGCCGGGTCATGCGGGATATCGTCAGCCCTGAACATATTCAACTGAACGGCCGCGTTAGGGAAATTATGGCGACCTACAAGGAGGCGGAAGATCTCATAAATATCGGCGCCTATGTTGAAGGCAGTAATGGCAAAATTGATTATGCGATCTCCCAGATAGACGCAATTATCGAGTTTTTGCAGCAGGGAATGGATGCTGCTGTTGATATGGAAACAACAATAGAGAGTCTGACGACATTACTGCAAGATCGTCGGCAAGCGGCAAGGTAGATTATGGCCGGGAAATTTAAGCTTCAATCAGTCCTCAATTATCGACAGTCTCTGGAAGATCAAGCGCAACAAATTCTGGCTACCAGTTTGCAGCAGCAAAACGAGATGGAAACGCAACTGCAACAACAGCAGCAGCATTTGCAACAGTGTGATCGCGAATTAAAACAGCGTCAAAAAGAGGGATTAACGGTTGCAGAAATCGATCTATATGAATCGCAAATTCAACATTGTCGCCGGGTGATGGAAGATATTCAAAATCACTTGCAACGGCTTGAACAGCAGATTCTTTCCAAACGTAAAGAGCTCCTGCATGCGGCCCGAGAGCGTCAGGTTATGGAAAAGTTGAAAGAAAAGCAGGAGGCTGAATATCAGCAGGAATTGTCTCGCAAGGAGCGAGTGATGCTGGATGAAGTCAGCCTTCGAAATAAAGGGAATAGCTCATGAGTCTGAGAATGATCTTAATGGCAGTGGTGCTTTCATTTTGTTCGGGTACTTTGTATGCGGCAAAATCTGGCTTGGTGGCTGACGCTAAAATTTCCTCCGTCGAAGAACGCCGTGTCCTGGTCTCCATCGAAGATGAATACGCAAAACTGGATGAGGTGGAAAGCAAAATTGATGCGCGGGAAATGCAGCTAAAGACCTTGGAAGCAGAAGTCGATAAGAAGCTCGCGGCGATGCAACAGCTACGGAACCAATTAGTCAAATTACTCGATCGCAAAAAAGAAACGGAAGGGGAACGGATCGGGGAACTGAGCAAGATCTATGAAAAAATGAATCCACAAAAAGCTGCTGTTTTGATTAAAGCGCTTGATTATCAGTTGGCGGTTGACCTGTTGCTTGGCATTAAGAAAAAAACCGCAGGCAAGATTCTTGACAGTCTCGATTCAGAAACGGCAATAGAACTGAGTAAGGCTTTTACCGAAATACCGGTGAAGAATAGTTCGGGAAGTTGATCCCGAAAATAAATCTCAACGAAAGGAGGTGAAATAAATGGATGCATTATCAATGATCGACACGGGAAAGAACCCTCTGGATGTTGTTGCTCCAGTGAAGTCGATGGATAAAAATGGGGAGCAATTCGGCAAGGTGCTGCATGAAAAACAACAAACGCAACAGCAGCATGAAAGTGAACCCGTTGTCAAACACCCTGAAACTGCAGCAGGCTCAATGGAAAAGCAGGTCGTTGCTCACAATCACAAAACTGAAATGAAGCAAGAGACTCCTGAGCAAAAAGAGTCTTTGAAAGAAACTGTTACAGAAAGCAGTCCTCAACTTGAGGTAGTTCCTCAATTGCAAGACACAGTGCAGCATACACTCGTCGACCTGATGAAGACTATTGTCCCGAGTGAAGCAGTTGAAGATGCAGAAGTATCCGACAGTCTGGAAACGTTGTTAGCTGATCTGGTTCAGCAACTGGAGACAACAGAACTTCATGGGGAGCAGGTGTTGGCAGGCATTGATTTGTCGACGCTGGTAACAGAGCTTCAGTCCCTTGGCGAAGAATCAGATAAGCAAGAGCTGTTAGCACAACTGGCGACGCAAGTTGAAGCGCAGCTTACGGATAAATCTAATTTGCTCGGGAATGCCGAATGGGTCGCCGCAATGGCGGTTGACGCACCGCGGCAGAATGTAGTTCCAGTCGTTGCGGAGAACCTGGCTCCGGCGCGACAGATTTTGCAGAAGGCTTTTGATGCGGTTATTTCGCAGAAAGCGGTTGAGGTTGAAACGGCTGTTGTAGAAGAAAGCGTTGCAGGAGTAGAGCCTCAGGTCGAAGAAATAATTGTCGCAATGGAAAAAATGACTGAGGAGATTGATCCACGCTTTGCGGGGTTGCTTAAACCACGGAAAGATCAGCAGCCAATGCAGTCGCTTTCTTCAGCAAAGGAACCGGCTCCATTGCATCATTCCAGGCAACAGACGGAAATGAAGCAGGGTGAAACGGTTGTTCCGGTTCCAGCTACTGAGATGCAGGGACAGTCGCAGAAAATTGCAACAGCTCAGCTCTCTGGAGAGGCTGCTAAACGGGGGCTGGAAAACTTGGGTCAGCAACCACTGCACAATTTGCAACCGCAAGCTCAAGGGTTGGAAATAAACAAAGCGCTGGCTCCAACCCCAGTCGTACAACTGACAAGCGGGCAGCAGGTCACTGACAGTCAGATTTTTGACCAGGTGGTGACGCAGATTTCCGGTAGCGTTAATGGGGAATCGGGACGCATGGTGCTGCGCTTACACCCGGCTGAGCTGGGTTCGTTGAAACTTGAAGTGGTGGTTGAAGGGGATCGAATTCGAGCCAACCTTCATGCCCAAAGTCATCAAGTTCAGGAAGTACTTGAACGCAATCTTCCGCAACTACGAAACGCTCTGGCTGAGCAGGGGCTGAAGATTGATCAATTTCAGGTCAATATCGACCAGCGGCAACAGAGTGGACAGTTTGAAAATCTGGCGCAACAGCAGCAGCATAATGGTTCTGAAAAACAACCGGGCTGGCACCAGCAGGATCTGGAGCCGGAAGAACAAATTATTCCCCTGGCCCACCTGATGCAGAACGGTGGCGGAGGCATCAGCCTCCACGTTTAGCAGTATTTTGAGGAAAGGAGATTTAAAAGATGGCAGCAATCAGTGGAATCGATACTGGCTACACCGCACCCACAATAACATCGAGTGCGAGTGATGTTTCTATGGGCAAAAACGATTTTCTTTTGTTACTGGTAGCTCAGTTGGAAAACCAGGATCCGATGAATCCCCAGGATGCCACGGAGTTTACCTCGCAGTTGGCGGAGTTCAGTTCGTTGGAGCAACTGGAAAATGTTAATAAGAGCTTAGAAGGTCTTGCTACGATGAGTAGTGAGATGGAGCGGATGTCAGCACTCGGATTGATCAGTCAGGATATTGTTGCCCAGACAGATCAATTCCATTTCAGTGGGGATCCGGTTCAACTTGGTTATCGCCTCGAAACTCCGGCGGATGATATCAAGCTGTATGTTCTGGGCCAAACCGGATCAACGTTAGCTACGATCACGGCTCAGGAAACTGATCCTGGAGAGTATTTTATCAATTGGGATGGACTCAGCGATCTCGGTATGCCGCTTGATCCCGGTGACTATGCTTTGGTCATCAGGGCGGTTGATGCAGATGATAAACTTATTCAGACCGATAGTTTGATAAAAGGGCGCGTCGAAGCCGTTGATATGAGCGGGACTGCTACCCAATTAGAAACTAATTCCGGTATTTTTGCCATGAATAAGATAGAGAAGGTCGGAGCAGCGTTATGACCGACCGAATAACCATTATCCCGCAACCAATTACTCCAACCCGGACGCCAAGCCCAGCTCGGAAGAGACAATCCGGATCATCCAGTGGTGTTGGAAGTTTCGATCAATTATTACAGAACAAAATCGAACCGGGTGGAGTCAAGTTTTCTAAGCATGCGACCGATCGGATGCAGAGTCGTGGGATCAATTTTAGTTCCAACCAGCTGCAACGTCTGGAATCAGCTGTTTCTCAAGTCAACGCCAAGGGGGGACGAGAATCTCTGGTGATGATCGACGACACCGCCCTGGTGGTGAGTGTCAAGAATGATACCGTGGTCACTGTTGTCGATAAAGCACAGCTAACGAACAATGTTTTTACCAATATCGATAGCGCCGTGATTGCCTAACCGAACCGGTCCTCTTTGAGGAGGTTCGCAAGCCGCCGACTGATTGACGCGGCTTCCAAACAGGAGTGATAAAATGGGAGTATCTAGTGCCCTTTATAGTGGAGTCAGTGGACTCAATGCTAATGCCAACGCGATGAGCGTTCTTGGTGACAACCTTGCTAACGCCAACACCGTTGGATTCAAATCGAGCCGGACGATTTTCGGCGATCTTCTTTCCAGCCAAGTTTCTGGCTCCGGTGGAATTTCCCAGGTCGGTCGGGGTGTCGGTCTATCGACCGTGGACACTATTTTCAGCCAGGGAACCTTCGAGAATACCGAAACCAATACTGATCTGGCTGTCGAGGGGGCGGGCTTTTTTATCGTCAGTGACCCATCAACGGGTAATTCGACCAATAACTATACCCGAGCTGGAGCGTTTCGCTTTGATGCTGAAGGCTATCTGGTTAATCCTGAAGGTTTCAATATTATGGGGTACCAGCTGGATACCAATGGTAATACCGTTGGTGATCTGACCCCAATCTGGGCCAATACCCAATCGTTTACTCCGGCCGGGCCGACTGGCAACATCAATTTGAATACCAACCTTGATTCTGATTCTTTGGCAATCGCCGCTGGATTTGATTCTTTGGATCCGGCAGGAAGCTCAAACTACGCGACCTCAATCCAGGTTTTTGACAGCTTGGGCAGTACTCATCTGATGACGACCTATTTTACCAAAACAGCTGATCAAGCATGGGATTGGAATACCGTGGTCGATGGAGGTGAAGTCACCGGTGGTGCCGCGGGTGTTTTGGAAGTTGTTGGGAGTGGAACCCTGGGTTTCGATGCCAGTGGGGATTTGATTACTATCGATGGCGTTGATCTATACACTGTTGCTGGCGACACCAGCAGTGATCCGGTTTTTCCAAGACCCACCGCATCAACAACTGCCGGGACTTTGGATTGGGTCAACGGTTCAGTTCAGACGCAGCAGGTTTCTATTGATATGCAAACCAGCCAGTATGCCAGCCCCTCTGTGGTTGTATCGCAAGAGCAGGACGGTTTTGGTACCGGAACATTGGTTCAACTGAGTGTTGATGAATTTGGCAATGTTGTTGGTAACTTTTCTAACGGAACTCCACGCCAGCTGATGCGTATTCCCCTGGCAAAGTTCACCAACCCGAGTTCTTTAACCAAAATTGGCAGTAATATGTATGCCCAGAGTAACGGGTCAGGTGCTCCGGTTATTGGTACGGTTGGATCCGGTGTTGGTAATATATTTACCAATTCTCTGGAGCTCTCAAACGTTGATATGGCTCAGGAGTTTGTTAAGATGATCACCACCCAACGGGGCTTCTCAGCCAACTCGAAAACTATTACGACGACGGATGAAATGTTAGCAGAGGTTATTAATCTGAAACGTTAGATTCATTGGGTCAAAATCATGACAGAACAAAGAATGCCGCCCTGATTACCAGTGGCGGCATTCTTTGTTAGCACCAAGCCCTAATTATACAACCTGTAACTACTTGATTTTAATATATTTTAAATTTATTGGAATATTCTTCTTAGCTGGCACGTAACCTGCTAGACAGTTAGGCGATACTAAGTTTAGTGATTTGAAAGTCATCACTTTGGATTTTTCCAGCTGGACGGTTATGGCCGGGATAGAAGTTTACGACCGCATCAAATTTGGATAGAGGACAGATATGGATCTCGCAACAATTATTGGTTTACTTGCGGCCTTTGGGTTGATGCTCTCTGCTATTCTGCAGGGAGGCTCTCTGATGATGTTTATCGATATTGCCTCGTTACTCATCGTTATTGGTGGAACCATCGGTACTGTTCTGGTGCATTTTCCTTTTAGTGATGTTCTCGGGGCTTTCAATGTTGCCCGTAACGCTTTTTTCCATAAAGCCAGTTCTCCCATTGACACAATTGAAAAATTAATCACCTATGCCGGAAAAGCCCGCAAAGAAGGCATTCTGTCGTTACAAGCGGTGATGAATGAAATTGATGATGAGTTTTTCCTCAAAGGGCTACAAATGGCTGTTGATGGCCAGGAACCAGAAGCTCTTAAAGATATGCTGGAGAAAGAAATTGAATATGTCATAGAGAGGCACGATAAGGGAGCCGATATTTTTGCCACCATAGCTGCATATTCTCCAGCTATGGGGATGATTGGTACCCTGATCGGTCTGGTGCAGATGCTGCAGAATATGAGCGACCCCTCTTCTATCGGCCCGGCGATGGCGGTTGCGCTGTTGACGACATTTTATGGGGCGGTTATTGCCAATATTATTGCCAACCCGATTTCTGGAAAGTTGAAGCTCCGTTCGGCCAGTGAAGTTTTGAATAAAACCCTGGTGACTGAAGGGATGAAGGCAATTTTAGAAGGGGAAAACCCACGGTTGATGGAACAACGTCTGCATGCCTTTGTTTCGCCCAAAGAACGTCAGAGTAACTTTGGCTAAAGGGACTCAGCATGGATAAAAAAATTAAATGTCCCCCACCCGGGGCGCCCATGTGGATAGTAACCTTTAGTGATCTGGTCACTCTGTTGCTGACATTCTTTGTTCTATTGTTGTCGATGGCAAACATGGATGAGCAAAAATTTATGCAAGCCAGTGATTCTTTGGCAGGAGCATTTGGGGTTATGGGCAGTAGTGACAAAACCGAGATTACTCAGCCTAAAATTGTTACTTTCTCACCAGTCAATGATGATTTTAGCTCTCAGGTTTACCGCCGGCTCAAGACTAAATTACGCGAATTGAAGTTGAATAAAAAAATTAAATTGGTCAAAGACCGTGGTGCTGTGGTTCTGCGAATTGATGAAGCAGTCCTGTTTAAGTCCGGGCAGAGATATCTACAACCAGAAGCAGAAGCAATCCTGCGAAAAGTTGCTGAACTGATCCGTCCATTACCAATGAATTTGAAGATTGAAGGGCACACCGATAATCTTGGCAATGAGATGAATAATTGGGATCTTTCAGTCAACCGGGCGGTTGTCGTATTACGTTTTCTAGCAACCAATCAGCTGGTTCCGCTGAGTCGTATGTCGGCAACGGGTTATGGTTCGCAAAAACCCCTGTTTCCCAATGCTAGTGAGCGTGAGCGGGCATTAAACCGGCGGGTTGAATTTGTTCTTGAAAGTCAGGGTGATCCAAATCAGGAACTCCCCTATTTGTTGGATGCAAAAGATCAGGCTCCCTTTTAACTTTATCGATAATACGGTTCAGAAACGCATAGGAAGGAAAAAATAATGGCAAAGAAAGATGCAGCTGAAACTCCAGAAGAAGAAGGTGGCGGTGGATCAAAAATGAAATTGATCATCATCATTGTGGTCGTTCTGATTCTCCTGGGTGGTGCCGCTGGTGGATATTTCTTTTTTATGGGTTCAAATGAAGAGGAAAAAATTTCTCCAGAGCAGGAGCAGGCTGAATTGGAAAAACAGGCTAAGCAGGTTGGTCCAATGGTCAGTATTGACAGTTTCATTGTCAATATTTCAGATAATGAGGAAAGCCGTTATCTTAAAGCTGCAATTACCCTTGAAGTTGATAGTGAAGAAGCGTCTTTGGAACTTAACGCACGGATGCCACAGCTTAAGGATTCTATTTTATTGCTGATTGGGAATAAAACTTTTAGCGAACTCAGTGATTTGCAAGGGAAAATTCAGTTGCGAGCGGAATTGATTAATAAGATTAACAGCATCCTGCTTAAAGGTAAGGTCAAGCGGATCTATTTTACTGATTTTGTCGTCCAATAAAGGACTCTGGCGTGGAAAAGATACTCAGCAAAGAGGAGATTGCCGATCTTCTGTCAGCCGTCAGACATGGTGATGTCGACATTGAATCTGTCGGTTCGGAACCTGATGTAGAATCCGGGATCACGGGAGCTTCTGCGGCAGCGACCTGCAATTTGTTTAAAGCTGCTGGGCCCGAAGGCTGGAAGCTTAAAAACTACGATCTCATCCTCGATAGTTTTGCCCGCAACTATGCCCTGTCATTATCAACCCGTTTTCAGCGTGCCGCCCACATTAAATTGGAAGCGATGGAGTCAATGCCTTTTGATTCGCTGTTGCAGCGATTATCCGGACGCGGCGCTATCGGAGTGTTGCAGCTGGAACCTCTGAATGGAGGGGGATTGCTGGTGTTTGATGAGCAGCTCTCTTTTGCGCTGGTTGAAATGGTTTTAGGTGGAAATTCAGATAATCAAACTCTGGTTCCCAGCCGGGGGATGAGTGCGATTGAATTGAACGTCATCCGTGATGTTATCAGTTCAGGTTGTCCTGAGTTAAATAAAGGGTTTGTGCAATTACAGGAGATTAAGGCTTCGCTGGTTGAAGTGGTTAGTAATCTACGGCTCCTGAACTTTGTTGGTCCAGAGGTTGGTGTTGTCGCCGCCCGGTTTAAAGTTTCCATCGAGAGCCTGGAAGGGGATATCACTTTAGTTATTCCTCATTCGGCATTAGAACCACTGCAAAAGAAACAGCAGATTAAGGCAGTTCCGACCGGCTCCGTTCAGAACAGTAAATGGCAATCGCTGGTTTGCAATGAGTTAGACCACATGGATGTTGAGATTGAGGCAATCCTGGCAACATTATCGCTCCGGGTTCGTGACATTCTCAATTTTCAGGTCGGGGACGTCATTGACCTTGGCTGTAAGCCGGATGCACCATTAAAAGTTATGATAGAAAAACGTCCAAAGTTTCTTGGCATAGCCGGGGTTCAGGGCGGTAAAAAAGCAATTCGTGTCATGGGGCGGATTCCCAATGGAGGATAGACAATGAGTGATGTAAACCTGGAAAATGGACAACCCACGGAGACTGTAGCTTCCAAGAACAGTTTTGATGATCGCGGAATTGATCTGCTGCTAGATATTCCTTTGGAAGTTTCGGTAGAAGTTGGTCGTTCCCGCATCCTGGTTCGTGACCTGTTGCAATTGCAGGAAGGTTCCCTGATTGAGCTGGATAAACTTGCAGGGGAACCGCTGGATTTGTATGTTAATGCGCGCCTCATCGCCCGTGGTGAAGCGGTTGTTGTCAATGAAAAATTTGGGCTGAGGTTGACCGATGTGGTGAGTCCTTCTGAGCGAATTGAAAACTTAGGATGATTTTATGTG
>JASFYS010000129.1:0-5962 GCA_045047095.1 Desulfuromusa sp.
GGCGAACCTCCCAAAGCAGGTGAAATTCTGATTGCAACCATGCGCTTGCGCATTCTATTAAAAAAACTCTGTGTTGAACTGCTGGAATATGACAATAAGCGTCTCAGCTTATTATTTCATTCCTCCACCAAGGTTTCTCCCAACTTGATCCGCCAGTTAGTCACGAAACAAGCTGATAAATATCGACTCGGTGCTGATTTTAAGCTCAGTATTGAACTGGGGCGCTTACCACCGGGAGAGCTTTTGGTCAGGGTGAGAAAAGAATTGCAACTGTTTTTCTGACTATGCTAATTTTGAT
This sequence comes from Desulfuromusa sp., assembly GCA_045047095.1. GTDB lineage: Bacteria > Desulfobacterota > Desulfuromonadia > Desulfuromonadales > Geopsychrobacteraceae > Desulfuromusa. Next base: position 299 of record JASFYS010000129.1, read on the forward strand.
GTAACTCTTCAGCTCAGTATAAATTTAGTACCAAAGGGAGGGCACTGATTTTATTTTTCATCGTTTCAATGTCGGGGACAGAATGATTTTCGAAAAAAACCTCGAAAAAAATTCAGTCCCCTTGATCCAGTGAAAAATTTAATCTGTCTCCCGGCTTTAATAAGGATTTTGGTATTTTTTCAGCTATAACAACCAGAGTATTTCCACTATTTTTGCTGTTGCTACTATTATCCTGTCAACAGCAGGAGAAGAAACAGCAGCCGTTGCCCCCGTTGCTGGAGGTTGGGCAACGGCAGTTGACCCTGCAACAGTTCGAACGGGAGTTGCAGGACACTTACCCTGATATTTCCGGGCTGACCGCCCCGGAACAACTGCAGCTCAAAGGGCAATTGATCAAACAGCTGATTGATCGTGAGTTGATCCTTGGAGAAGCTAGTCGGTTGAACATCCAGCTGACACCAGATGAACTTGATGCCGCCATGGTGGAAGTGCGGGGCGGCTACAGCGAATCGGAGTTTGTTAAAGTACTGGAACAGACCGGCAATACTTTAGAGAGGTGGACTGCTGCTTTGAAGCTGCGCCTGTTAACGACTAAAGTCAGTGCCACGGTTCTGGCCTCGCAGGTGCAGGTCAGTGACAAAGAGACCGAAAATTATTACAAAAAGCAGCGGGAGGAATTTCGGAGACCCGTTGAAATCCGTGCCCGGCAGATGCTTTTTGATAGCCGCGATGAAGCCAATAGAATTTTGAAGCTGCTTAAAGAAGGGGGCGATTTTGCCACTCTGGCACGTGAGTATTCACAGTCCCCTGATCGGGAAAAAGGTGGGGCGCTGGGTTATGTTTCTGCGGGACAATTACCCATCGAATTTGACAAGGTTTTGTTCAAATTACCGGTTCAGCAGGTGAGTGATCCGGTTAAAAGCCCTTACGGCTTTCATCTTTTTCTGGTAGAACGCAAACGAAAAGCAGGACTTCGTCAATATGCTGCAGTAAAAGATGAGATTGCGGCAAAACTTTACCAACAGAAAGAAGAGACCGCCTTTCATCTGTGGCTGGAGAATTTACAGAAAACGACAGAAACACATATCAATTGGGATCAACTGCAGCCAAACACAACAAAATAAGCCTCTTTACCACTAAGGATTAATGTTTATGAAACACATTCTTTTTGCTCTCTGCTTCTCTCTACTCCTGGCAGGCACTCCGGTCACAGCAAAAACCCTCAGCAAGGCTGCAGCGGTTGTCAATAATGACATCATCACGACCTTTCAACTGGACAAGGCGGTGGTTGATGCATTAGCCAAAAATCCGAACAAAAACCAGCTGACCTCCGAACAGTTTGAACAGATCAAGGTTCAAATTCTTAAAAAAATGGTTAACGATAAGCTTCTGGAACAACGGATTAAAGAGCTTGGTCTCAAAGTTGCGGATACTGAACTCAATGGTGCTATTGAAGATGTCCAGAGTAAAAATGGGCTGACACGCGAAGCTCTGGAGCAAGCTCTTACGTCTCAAGGTATGAGCTTTCAGGAATATAAGACGCAGATTGAAAATGAGATCCTCCGCTATAAATTATTAAGTCGTGAAGTCAATTACAAGGTTTTGGTAACCAGCAGCGAAGTTCGCTCCTACTATGATAATCACGTCGACGAATATAAGATTGAACCAAAGCTTCGGGTGAACCGGATCAGCTTTGAAATTCCAACTGGCAGCGAAGAACAAATCGCTGCATTGCGAAAACGGGTTGATGTCAGTCGTGATCTCCTTCTGAATGGTGAGGAATTTAAGAAAGTGCTTGCGGGTCAGGGTGACTCTGCCACCGGCGGGGATATGGGAACATTGGTTGAAGCCGACCTGGCTGAACCTTTGCAGCTGGCACTCGCAGGGCTGGTTCCCGGAGATGTCAGTCAACCGCTGGAGATGAATGGGCAGCTGCATCTATTTCAGGTCACCGCGAGGGTGACCGCCGATGGCGACCCGTTTGAACGGGTTAAAGATGAGATTGCAGAAAAACTGAAGCGCGATAAGACCGAGATCCGTTTCAAAGAATGGCAGAAAGAGTTACGTGATAATGCCCATGTTGAGATACGAATTTAAAGCTCTCTCTTTCCGCCCTCTTCGTTGCAGCAGAGGGCGGAATAGCAGATACGGTTGATCTCAAATCTCTACCCCTTGCCCTGCTCACTTCTATAAATCACAAAACCATTTCTACACCAGAGCTTGTTTCTCTGTTCAAGCTTCCGCTATACTGTTCCATTATCCAAATTGGGAGATTAGCTCCCTTATAACTATCCATACTCTTTTTCTGCGAGACCATTTTTAAAATGCAGCCACTCTTACTGACCATGGGCGATCCAACCGGGATTGGTCCAGAGATAATCATCAAAGTTCTGCTGGATCAATCTCTTGAGCAGCTCAATTGCCCCGTTGAAATTGTAGGGGATATCGGAATTCTCTGCCGTGCCGGAAAAATATTTGGCTCCGCAGGAAAATCGGAACAACTGGGAAATGGACTGTATTCTCTCAGCTTTGGCGATAAAAAACTGCGAGTTCACTCTGTTTCAGAGTTGGATATAACATCAATTCACTATGGGCAACCAGAGACCAACAGCGGCAAGGCAATGGCAGATTATGTTGAATATGCTATCGCGCGTTGTCTGGATAAATCAGCTGCAGGCATCGTAACCTGCCCGATCAACAAGGCGGCGATCAACGCGGCTGGATTTCATTTTCCCGGACACACGGAACTGCTTGCTGAACGCTGTGGAATTAAGAAGGTGGTCATGATGCTGGCTGGGGAGCGACTGAAAGTCTGCCTGGTCACCACCCATTTAGCCTACCGGGATGTTCCGGCTAAATTGAGTCGTGAAGAGATTTTACAGACGATTCGGATAACCGCAGAAGCATTTCGGAAACAGTTCGGCATTCAACAGCCACGCTTAGCAGTCCTGGCGCTGAATCCCCATGCCAGTGAAAAGGGTTTGTTTGGTGATGAAGAGCAGCGGATCATCACCCCCGCTATCGAAGCTGCTCAGGCCGAAGGAATCGCAGCTGATGGTCCACACAGTGCTGATACCCTGTTTCACTTTGCCGTAAAAGGGGCTTATGATGCCGTAATTTGTATGTACCACGATCAAGGGTTAATCCCCCTCAAGCTGCTCCATTTTGATGATGCTGTGAATGTCACTCTGGGGTTGCCGATTGTCAGAACCAGTGTTGATCATGGGACGGCCTACGATCTGGCTGGAACTGGTACCGCCAATACGGCCAGCCTGATGGCTGCGTTGAAGATGGCGGAGAAGATGGTGAGGTGATAGGGACAAGGTGATAGGGACAAGGTGATAGGGACAAGGTGATAGGGACAAGGTGATAGGGACAAGGTGCAAGGAAAAAGGGACAAGGAGAAACCTTGAACCTCAAACCTTGAACCTTGAACCTTGAACCTTGAACCTTGAACCTTGAACCTTGAACCTTGAACCTTGAACCTTGAACCTTGAACCTTGAACCTTGAACCTTGAACCTCGAACCTCGAACCTGGCTTTAATTAATGATCGATAAAATCAAAATCCGTGGTGCTCGCGAACATAATCTGAAGAATATTGATATCGATATCCCCCGCGATCAGCTGGTGGTGATTACCGGAGTTTCCGGCTCAGGGAAAAGTACTCTGGCATTTGATACTATTTATGCTGAAGGACAACGCCGCTACGTTGAAAGCTTGTCATCCTACGCGCGTCAATTTCTGGAGCAGATGGAAAAACCGGATGTTGATCAGATTGATGGTCTCTCTCCAGCAATCTCCATCGAACAGAAAACCACCTCAAAAAATCCACGCTCAACAGTTGGTACGGTCACTGAAATCTACGATTATTTACGACTTCTTTATGCCCGGGTGGGACAGATTCTCTGCCACCGCTGCGGTAGTCCCATTCGCTCGCAGACGGTTCAACAGATGGTTGATCAGGTGATGCAGTTTCCGGAAAAAACTAAATTGCTGGTGATGGCACCAATTGTTCGCGGTCGCAAAGGAGAATACCGCAAAGAGCTAGCGCAGTTGCAGGCAGATGGTTTTGTCCGTATCCGGGTCGACGGCAAGATGTATGAGCTGGGTGATAAGATGGAGATGGACAAGAAAAAAGCACACACCCTGGAGGTTGTTGTCGACCGGTTGGTCATGAAAGCTGCCATTGAATCGCGGCTTGCAGATTCAATAGAAACCGCATTACGTTTAGCGGACGGCATGGTGCGAATTGAAATTCCTGATGGAGACAGTAAATTGTTTTCGGCAAGCCATGCGTGCATCGATTGTGGCCTCTCTTATCCAGAGGTGTCGCCACGAATGTTTTCCTTTAACAATCCCCATGGTGCCTGTCCTGACTGCAGTGGTCTTGGTACCCGGATGTACTTTGACCGCGAGCAGGTGATACCAAATCCAGAATTTTCTCTCCGCGATGGCGCCATTCTCCCTTGGGACAGCCGCACTGGATACTACTATCAAGCGCTCCTGGAAGCCCTCTCGATCCATTATCAGTTTGATATCCGTAGCCCTTTCAAAAAATTGTCCGAGCGGTTGCAGAATATTATCCTCTATGGTTCCGGTGAGGAGAATGTGCAGTTTTTTTATGATCAAGGAGAGCGACGCCACTTCTATGAGAAACCATTTGAGGGAGTTATCCCCAATCTGCAGCGTCGCTACCATGAAACCAATTCGGATTCGGTCAGGGACAACCTGGAACGGTTCATGAGCATCATCCCCTGTCAAACCTGTGAGGGGGGAAGATTACGCCCTGAAGCCCTGCATATTACCGTCGGAGGAAAAAATATTCAGCAGGTGACTGATATGTCGATTGCCGACGCAGAAGCTTTTTTTCACACCCTGACCCTATCACCCAAAGATATGGAGATTGCCCGACGGATTCTAAAAGAGGTGCGCGATAGGCTCTCCTTTCTTTCTCATGTCGGTCTCGATTATTTAACTCTGAGCCGCAGTGCTGGAACTTTAAGTGGTGGTGAGGGGCAGCGAATTCGCCTGGCGACACAGATTGGTTCTTCTCTCACCGGAGTTCTTTATATTCTTGACGAGCCATCCATCGGCCTGCATCAGCGTGACAATCAGCGCTTGCTGACCACCTTGAAGCGACTGCGGGATCTGGGGAATAGCGTCCTGGTGGTTGAGCATGATGAAGAAACCATAACGGCGGCTGACCACGTTATCGATATGGGCCCTGCAGCAGGAATCCATGGTGGTGAAGTTGTAGCCCAGGGGACTCCGCAGCAGATTCTGGAAAATCCTGACTCCTTGACTGGCGATTACCTGTCAGGAAAACGGCGCATCATGGTACCAACCGAGCGTCGTTCAACCCAGCGCTGGCTGCAAATTCTTGGAGCTCGGGCCAATAATTTGCAGGATATTGACGTTAAAATCCCTCTTGGCGTTCTCACCTGTATTACTGGAGTCTCCGGGTCGGGAAAATCATCTCTGGTGATTGAAACCCTTTACAAAGCTCTGGCACAAAAACTTCATCGCACCCGGGAAAAATCGGGACCTGTGAGGGAGATCCTTGGATTGGAATTGCTCGACAAGGTCATCGATATTGACCAATCCCCGATTGGACGTACCCCACGCTCCAACCCGGCGACCTATACGGGCGTCTTTACCGATAT
>JASFYS010000130.1:0-17933 GCA_045047095.1 Desulfuromusa sp.
GCGTAGTGGTTTTTCAGGGGCGAAGGCCTACATATAGTAGGTCGAGGTTCTGAAAAACCGCTGCAACACCGGAGGTCGGACTTTTTGCGACGCCATCAGGGACTGACTCATCGATATTTATTCAGGCAGACCAAACCCGCCACCGCCTGGAGTTTTGATAATGATCATATCCCCCGCCGCAACCTGAACTTCGTCGTTCCCTTTGAGTATTTTAGTCACACCGTCTTTGGTGACAATACTATTCTCTCCGCATGCCCCCGGAAGCCCCCCCTGTAGACCGTAGGGCTTGGTCTCACGATGGGAAGAAAGGAGCGTCGCCGTCATCGGTTCAAGAAAACGCACCTGGCGCACAACACCATCTCCGCCGTTAAATTTCCCCTTCCCCCCAGAATTCGGACGGAGGGCAAAAGATTCGACTCGAACCGGAAAACGCCATTCGACAACTTCCGGATCGGTCATTCTGGTATTGGTCATGTGGGAGTGAACGCCACTGGTTCCGGGGTGATCCGGCCCGGCTCCGGTACCGCCGCAGATTGTTTCGTAGTTCTGGTATTTTTCGTTGCCATAAACAAAATTATTCATCGTCCCTTGCGAGGATGCCAGAACCCCGAGAGCGCCGAACAGGCAGTCGGTAATAGCTTGCGAGACTTCCGTATTCCCCGCTATAACCGCAGCAGGATACTCAGGGCTGATCATAGTTTTCGGCGGAATCTGAAGCTTTAACGGTTTAAAGCACCCCTCATTGAGGGGAATTTCATCATCAACCAGGGTGCGGAAGACGTAAAGAACCGCTGCCTTGCACACCGCCGTTGGCGCATTGTAGTTGCCCGTGTTCTGGGGTGAGGTGCCGGTGAAATCGAGATGTGCTTCACGTTTGTTGCGATCAACCGTTATCTTCACCTTAATAACATTCCCGCCATCCATCGGATAGCTGAACTCACCATCTTTCAGGACGTCAATGACGCGTCGCACCGACTCTTCGGCATTGTCCTGCACGTGCCCCATATAAGCCTGTACAACTGGAAGGCCAAAATGATCGATCATCTTCAAGAGTTCCTGTTGACCGGTTTCATTGGCAGCAACCTGGGCCGAAAGATCCGCCATATTCTGATCGATGTTGCGACAGGGATACTTGCCGGAAGCGAGCAGCTCCCGGGTTTGCTGCTCACGCAAAGAGCCTTGCTCTACGAGCAGAAAATTGTCGATCAACACTCCTTCATCATCGATATGAGTCGAATCGGGAGGGGATGATCCCGGGGTTCGACCGCCAATATCGGCATGATGTCCCCTGGCTCCGACGTAAAAAAGAATGCCCTTCCCAGCATTATCAAAAACAGGAGTAATAACAGTCACATCGGGAAGATGGGTGCCGCCGTTATAGGGGGCATTGAGCATATAAACATTGCCGGGCTGCATGCGTCCCTGGTTGTTGTTAATCACCGCTTTGACCGACTCACCCATTGACCCGAGATGGACAGGAACATGGGGAGCATTGGCCACCAACTGTCCCTGGCCATCGAAAATTGCACAGGAAAAATCGAGCCGTTCCTTGATATTCACTGAGTAAGCGGTCTTCGCCAGAGTTACACCCATCTGCTCAGCGATCGACATGAAGAGATTGTTAAAAACCTCAAGCATCACCGGATCGACCTTGGTGCCAATCGCCTGCATACTAGGACGGGGCTTGTAACGGGTCAGGATCAGATGCTGGCGTGCATTCAAGCTCGCCTGCCAGCCATCTTCAACAATGACTGTGCCAATATCTTCGGTGATGATCGCCGGCCCCGGGAAAACCTGACCAGGCAGCAAACGCTCCCGCTTATACAATGGCACCGCCGTGGTGGCACCAGCGGTATAAAGAGTGACTCGATCGTCTATGGCCGGAGTAACTCCTTGCTGCTCGATGGCCATCTCAGGATCGATCACCTGTTCGGTCTCTCCGATCCCCTCAACCGAGACGGCTTCAATAATCAGTGGCCTCTCACTGACCACAAAACCAAACTGCTGCCGATGCGCAGTTTCAAAGCTGTGCAGCATCTCATCAAAACTTTCCGCTTCGATCTCCAAAAAGGTATCAGTTGACTCATAGCGCAAATGCGCCTTAACCCTGACCACAATGTTTTCCTGCGCGACTCCCTGAGAGATCACCTCTTTGCGAACCTCATCTATCATGCCCGCCGCCGCATCCTGGATAACGGTCGGTGCCGAGGAATCAAACGGTTTTTCCACTTGAGATTCACGCATGGCACGGACATCGGCGAGACCCATGCCATAAGCAGAAAGGACCCCGGCGAAAGGATGCAGAAAAATCCGGCTCATCCCCAGCGCATCGGCAACCAGGCAGGCGTGCTGGCCTCCCGCTCCACCAAAACAGTTCAAAGTATACTCGGTGACATCATAACCGCGCTGCACCGAAATTTTCTTGATGGCGTTGGCCATGTTGATGACAGCGATTTTGAGGAAACCCTCGGCGACTTCTTCTGCAGCAAGTAAAGGCGCTGCCGTTGCCGTCGCAATCTCCTTTGCCAGTTCAGCGAACTTTTTGCGCACCACACCGGCATCAAGGGCTTGATCCGCCTGTGGCCCAAAGACTTTAGGGAAATGCTCAGGTTGAATCTTGCCGAGCATCACATTGCAGTCGGTCACTGTCAGTGGGCCACCCCTCAGGTAACTTGCCGGCCCGGGATTTGCACCAGCCGAGTCGGGACCGACGCGATATCTGGAACCATCAAAATGGAGGATTGAACCGCCACCGGCAGCTACGGTATGGATATGCATCATCGGCGCGCGCATCCGCACCCCGGCGACCATCGTGTCGAAACTGCGTTCAAACTCACCATTATAGTGAGCGACATCAGTTGAAGTTCCCCCCATGTCAAAGCCGATTATTTTTTCATAACCGCTCATCGATGCAGTACGCACCATCCCGACCACACCACCAGCCGGACCTGAAAGAATCGCATCCTTGCCCTGAAACAGCTTGGCATCGGTCAGACCACCATTTGATTGCATGAACATCAATCTGGGCCCGTCACCGAGCTGCTCGGCGACCTGATTGACATAACGGCGCAAAATTGGTGACAAATAGGCATCCACGACCGTGGTATCACCGCGAGAAACCAGTTTCATCAGGGGACTGACCCGACTGCTGACAGAAATTTGTGTGAACCCAATTTCAGCGGCAACTTCGGCAATCTGTTGTTCATGAACCGGGTTAGCGTAGCCATGCATAAACGCAATCGCCACCGCACGGATACCCCGCTGGTAAGCTTGTTCCAGCCCCTGTCTGGCGGCCGCCAAATTCAGTGGGGTGATCACCTGCCCATGAGCATCAAGCCTTTCTTCAACTTCAAGAACCTCTTCATACAAAAGTTCGGGTAAAACAATGTGGCGGTCAAAGAGCCGGGGGCGCGTCTGATAGCCGATCCGCAGTGCATCGCCAAAGCCTCTGGTGGTTACAAAAAGGGCTCGGTCGCCCTGTCGTTCAAGCAATGCGTTGGTCGCAACAGTCGTTCCCATTTTGACATTTTCAATCATGTCGTGAGGGATAACAGCATCTTTTGCAAGACCAAGAAGCTCACGTATGCCATGTACAGCTGCATCCCGGTAATTTTCCGGGTTCTCAGACAACAGCTTAAGGGTCACTAGCTGCCCATCCGGACGCTTGGCCACAATATCGGTAAACGTTCCTCCACGGTCAATCCAGATTTGCCATTTCTCCATTTTGCTTCTCCCACAGCTTGAACATGACGCTTTTTGAAATCCAAGCAAAACATTTTTATAATTCTTAAATTGATTTTTTATCGACATTTTATCAATGTTATGTAAAAGTGTCATCGAAGGCATATAAAGTCAATAGGGAATTCAGGATAGTGCAGCTTCTCCTTTGCGATAAGCAGTCCTCAATATTTATAAATATGACAGTTTTCCAGGGGGTTAAAAATCACGCTACTTAAGCAGATAAAATCCGATGGCAGAAGATTCACTCAGCTATTCACCTGACATTAAAAAAAGGGAGTATCGCATATATCTATAATGGTGTTATAGAATGTTGGTGAAGAACCATAACTAACCTAGCCCAGAAAAGGAGAAAACCATGAAATTTTCAGGACGAAAGCTTTTTCTTACGTTTGTATGCATGGTTGGAATTTGTAGTTTTGCCATTTCAGGTTTCGCTGCAACCTGGGATATGCCTACTCCCTACCCGGACAAGACATTTCACACTGTCAACATTATTCAGTTTGCCAAGGACGTTGAAAAAGCCACCAACGGCAACCTTAAAATCAAAATTCATTCTGCGGGTTCTCTTTTCAAACATCCGGAAATTTCGAAAGCGGTGCGTGGTGGACAGGTTCCCATTGGCGAATTTTTCCTGTCACTGCTCTCTAACGAGAATGCGGTCTTTGGTGCCGATTCTCAGCCGTTCCTCGCAACCAATTATAAAGACGCCAAAAAACTCTGGGCTGCCCAGAAACCGGTTATCAGCAAACTGTTAGACAAACAGAACCTGATGCCACTCTTTTCCGTACCATGGCCGCCACAAGGGCTCTACACCAAAAAACCGATCAATAATGTTAATGATCTCAAAGGGATTAAATTTAGAGCTTATAATGCAACTCTGGAAAAATTTGCCAATCTGGTTGGAGCCGCTCCAACTCAGGTCGAAGTCCCGGATATCCCTCAGGCCTTCGCTACAGGCAGGGTTGATGCGATGATCACCTCTCCTTCTACCGGCGCTAACTCTAAAGCCTGGGACTTTGTCACCCACTATACTGACATCCAGGCTTGGCTCCCAAAAAATATTGTTGTCGTTAACAAACGTGCCTTCCGTAAACTCAGCAAAGCGGACCAGACAGCAGTTCTCACTGCCGCCGCTGCTGCAGAGAAACGTGGCTGGGAGATGAGTATCCAGGAAACAACCACCAAAACAGCCATCCTCAAAAACAATGGGGTGACCATTGTGACCCCGAGCAAAGAGCTGATGGATGGTCTTAAAAAGGTTGGCGCAGAAATGCTGCAGGATTGGAAAAAGAGTGCCGGTGCTGAAGGTGCAGTCTTACTGAAGGCTTATAACAATTAATTAGCTGGTTTATGACTCATGGGGATCTTTGATCGGATCCCCATGAAGTAATGTGGTGATCGGATGAGCTCTGCAGAAGACAAAATTTTGCGCCAGGGGTTGGACAAACTGTACCTGGCCAGCGGTTGGCTGGCCGCAGCCAGTATCTCGGTCATTTGCCTTCTGGTGCTCTGCCAGGTATGTCTGAATGCCGTGGATCGTTTAAGCGGGCTACTGACGGGGTCAGCCATTGGTTTGACGATTCCATCCTATGCCGATTTTACCGGTTTTTTTCTCGCTGCTGCCTCTTTTCTCGCTCTGGCGTACACCTTACGCGAAGGTGGACATATCAGAGTGACCCTGATACTGACGCGGCTCAATGAAAAGTTACGCCATATTTTTGAAATTTGGAGCCTGCTGTTCTGTTCTGCCGTGGCTGTTTACTTCACCTGGTACACTTTTTTACTCATCAGGGAATCCTATACTTACAAAGATCTTTCTTCAGGGATGATTGCAGTGCCGATCTGGATTCCCCAATCAACCATGCTGATCGGGTTGCTGGTGTTATCCATTGCCCTGATTGATACACTCATCAGCGTTATTCTCGGCAACCAGCCCGGCTATGCCGATGCCGGAGAATCTCTTCTCGATCAAACCGATAATGAGCCCACCGCTTAGGACTTTGGAGAGAACATGTCTGAAATAAGCATGACAATATTTCTGTTACTCTCCCTTTTTGTTCTGCTCGGCAGTGGTATCTGGGTTGCCTTCGCGCTGTTGTCCGTTGGCATGATGGGGATGCTGTTTTTTACCGAAGCACCGCTTGGAGAAGTCCTGGCCACAACTGTCTGGGGTGCCAGCAACTCCTGGTCGCTGGCCGCGCTGCCCCTGTTTATCTGGATGGGAGAGATCCTGTTCCGATCACGCCTCTCTGAAGATATGTTTTCCGGCCTCTCTCCCTGGCTGACTCATCTGCCGGGCAGACTTCTCCATGTCAATATTTTTGGCAGTGCTATTTTTGCAGCAGTGTCTGGTTCATCAGCCGCAACCGCGGCCACCATTGGCAAAATGTCTATTCCTGAACTGACCAAACGTAAATATCCGGTCAATATGGTGATTGGTACGCTCGCCGGTTCAGCGACCCTGGGATTGCTGATACCACCTTCGATTATTCTGATTGTTTATGGTGTGGCAACGGAACAATCCATCGCCAGACTGTTCATTGGAGGGATCCTGCCAGGGCTGCTGCTGGTCGCTCTGTTTGTCGGATATGTGGTGATCTGGTCACTGCTGCATCCAGACCAGATCCCGGCGGGGGATGAGGCGATTTCTTTTAGAGAACGGATAAAACGTTCTCAGCGGCTGATTCCCGTCATCCTGCTGATTGGCGGGGTTATCGGCTCCATCTACTCCGGTATTGCGTCACCGACCGATGCTGCTGCAGTGGGGGTCGCACTGTCGCTACTGCTTTCGAAACATACCGGCACCCTCAACAAAAAAACCTTCCTTGATGGTCTGATGGGGGCAACGAAAACTTCGTGCATGATCGCCTTCATCCTTACCGGTGCTGCTTTTCTGACCGTTTCTATGGGTTTCACCGGAATCCCGCGTATGTTGGCAATCTGGATCGCCGCCTTGGGACTTTCTCCCTACGCATTACTCGGGGTTTTGACTATTTTCTTCATTATCCTCGGTTGTTTCCTGGATGGCATTTCCGTCGTTGTCTTGACAACCTCGATCGTCATGCCCATGGTGGAGCAAGCTGGGATCGACCCTTTCTGGTTTGGAATTTTTGTCGTTATCGTTGTCGAAATGTCACAGATAACCCCGCCGGTCGGATTTAACCTCTTTGTGATTCAGGGTTTAACCGGGCTGGATATCTTACGGGTGGCGTACGCAGCTATCCCCTTTTTCCTGCTTTTGCTGGTTGCACTTGCCCTGATTGTCGTGTTTCCAGCCATCGTCACAATCCTGCCCAACATGATGGGTGGATAAGTCATTATTCATTCTACAGAGATGCTGCAGCTCTAGACGCCTGATCGTACAGCCCTGAAAGCAATCGCATCAGAGATGCAGCTTCACTGATCTCAGAACCTTCTTTCTCCAGATTCCGGTACACTGAGGTGAGGCAGCGTTCGCGAATGTCTCGATAGTCCTTACAGACACGTGCCCCCTCTTCCGTGGTTTTATAAAATATTTCTTTGCCCCGCTTCTCTTTTTGTAACAGCTCCAATTTCACCAGTTTTTTCAGCGCATAATTAACCGTATGAGTGTCTTCAACATGCAGCACAAAACAGATATCAGCCAGCCGCTTTTCCCGATTTCTATGGTTAACGTTGTGTAAAACCAACACGTCCAGTGGACTGAAATCCTGGTGTCCAGTTGCACTCATGCAGCGAACCATCCAGCGGGTAAAGGCATTATGGGCGATGATCATCCCATATTCAAACTCACTGAGCTGCCAGCTGTCAGGTGAGGTCAAGTGCTCCGATGAGACAATCGGCACAACGGGCTTCATCGATTCATCCATTTATTTTCTCCATTTTAACTTTTATTAATCCTCTTTTTCCACAGTCTCTCTATTGATACTGACAGAAAAAAGCTGAATAGTTACCAAATAACTACCGAAGCAACTCTTTTTGGATAGCAATACCAAGTTCCTGAAGAGTGTAGGGCTTCTTGATATAAGCCCCGGCGCCCAGATCTTGTGCTTTTTCGACCTCAAGACTCTCGGAGAAGCCACTGGCAATTAGAGCTTTCTGCTCGGGACAAAAACCTTTGATCTGCCTATAGGTCTGATAGCCATTCATCCCCGGTTCCATCAGCATATCCAGCAGCAACAGATCAACCTGATTGGTTTTAAGAAAAAGGATCGCTTCTTCACCGCTGGCAACCAGCGAAACCCTGTACCCGAGAGCAGTCAGCATTTTCTTGACCAGAACACGAATCGGCTCTTCGTCATCGACAACCAGAATATGTTCACCGTGACCGTCCAGATTGTGTTGCTCAGTCAAAATATCCGGCGCAGCCACCTGCTGTGCTGTCGCCGGAAAATACAACTCAAAAATACTCCCCTGCCCTGGCTGTTTGACATCGATAAACCCCTGATGCTCCAGGACGCTATTCCAGACGACAGCCAACCCCAGACCAGTGCCACTGCGACCAAATTTTTTCTTGGTATAAAATGGCTCAAAAATATGTTCAAGATCCTCAGCAGTAATTCCTGACCCATTGTCGGCGACTGAAAAAAGGGCGTATGAACCAGGTTCAAGGGACATATCACCATTTTTTACTGCCACCTCAATCTGTTTATTTTTTGTAGTGAGAAAGACCTCTCCCTGCCGCGTCGCTTCAGCCGCATTGATCACCAGGTTCATAATGCTCTTTTTTAGATGGCTTTCAGAACCGATAATATTAGACAGATCGGGATCAAGATCGAGACAAAAATCGACATCAGGAAAACGTAAAACCAAAGCCTGGTGTTCAGCCGAAAGGAGGTATTCATTGATAATGGTATTCAAATTATAGATATGGCGATCAGAAGCGGCATCTCTGGAAATCGTTAACAGATCAGCAACAACAGCAGCAGCCCGGCGCCCAGACTCACGAATTTCCTTTAAATAGCGGAGGATTGGGCTGTCAGCGGGAGTTTTTCTCATCAACAAGTCGGAGTAACCGACAGCACCGGCGAGAATATTGTTCAGATCGTGAGCAACACCCCCGGCCAGTAGACCGATTGCCTCCATTTTTTTGGCACGATGGACTTCTATCTGCAGCCGTTCTTTCTCCTTTTCGGCTTGTACCCGTTCCCCCAGCTCAGTTTGTAATTCAGCTGTCCGCTCAGCAACCTGACGCCGCAATGAGCGGTTCCAAAAAACAATAAAAGCCAGAATAAGCAGCAGCAGAATCGAAACAGCCGAGATAACAAACAGAGGCGATGGCTGCCACGACTTCTTTCCGAGAGAAACCCATCTATCGAGAACCGCTTTTTTCTCAGCTGGTGAGATCGCTGCCATCCCTTTTTCGAGAATGGACGTCAGAATTGGCCAGTCATTACGGGCGGCAAAAGAGAGATCAAAAACAAAATCGGTATCCTGAGTCACCTGAAGATTATTGATTCCATCCTTCTGAATAAAATATGCCGCAGATGCAATATTCAGTACCATCGCATCGATTTTTCCAAAAGAGACCTGGCGCAGACCAGCAGAAATATTGGGCATCACTTCAAGGGGAATATCAGGATAGACCCTCTTCATATATTCATGGTCGGCATAATTGGAAACCACCGCAACGCTCTTCCCCCGTAACTCCGAAAGAACCGGGAAATCTTTGGCAGAATCACGAACCAGAACAACCGCTGGAAACTCAACATAGGGCTTGGTAAAAGCCATATATTTAAGTCGATCCGGTGTCGGTGCAGCGGCACCAAACATATCAATCTGACGGGTCTTTGCCTGCTTAACCACTTCATCCCAGTTTTTAAGCACAATAATTTTGAATTTAAGCGGGAGTTTCTTTTCCAGAAGCTGGATAAAGTCCGCGGCAATACCACGATAGTTTCCATCTTTATCGATAAATTCAATCGGTGGAAAATCTGGATCGGGAGCAATACGAATGACTGGATGTTCATTTAACCAAGTCATTTCAGCAGCAGAAAGACCGAGCTTTTCAGATATGGACGAGTTTGATTCAGCAAGAGTTGCAGAACCAATAAAGAGGACAAAGAGCGTAAGATAGAAAGGTAAATAGAGGTGACGTTTCATGAATCAGATTGCCTTTATAAACAAAGAGTCAAATCGTGAAACTATGTCCCTCCTTCAAGACTCGGAGTGACAATCATATATACTTTATTAATTTTGTCAAATTTTAATTTCTCCGCCTTGGCACCAAAAATCGGTAGCCATCATAGCGTAGCACCACCCCTTCAGCAGTGATTTGTTCCAGGCGAATATTATCAGCAACCATATCGCCTTCGCGCATAATCCGGTCATTTAACTGCACCATGCTGGCACTGGCATCATCCCGGTTATAGGCATGTAATGACATCTGCAAGGTCGGAATTTTCTTTTGAATTGAAATGGGAAGCTGACTGAAATTGTAAATCTGTTTTTCATTTCGCAACACCGGGAGCGCTTGAGCAACCGGTTGTTTCTTCTGTTCCTGAGGTGGACTCGAAACCACAGCTGGAATTGCCGCAGGATTATTTTTTCTCCCTACAGAGGTCGACTGAAAATTTACAGGTTCTCTGATGGCAGTTTCCCCCGCGTTCATAGCCGTTGATAAAAGTTCAGGTGTTTGCGATGAAGATTTCTCCCAGGGATTAAAAATCAAAAGCAGTAAAGCAACATTCATAAGCAGCAGAAGACATAAGCCCAGAGCCCAGGGACGAACTTTTGATTTGGTGCGCGGAGCCGGTTCATGAATTGAGCGCGACGATCTCTGGTCACTTTTCCTTCTGTGGTTATTTTCTGATTTTTTCAGTGCGTCTAGAATAAACGACATTGCATGTTATCCATTATTTCTGACTCCCGGGATCCGACAATACAGGTTTCACTTGCTCCATCAAACCCGGTGTCGCGGCTATCTTTTCCGGAGCAGGTTGCTGAATTAATACCACCAGGAAGTAAACGCCGACGACCAGTATCAGACTCAGCAATACGACCAAAAGCCACTGCCAAAGATTGTTTGCAGCAGCACTTTTACGCCCGTTTTTCCCAAACACTTCACTCGCCGCCTCCGTAAGTAAAGCCGGAGTGATAATATTCATCCCCTTCACATAGGCACCAAGTAAGGCACGATCACAGAGCAGATTAATTAATCGCGGCACCCCTCCGGTCAAGCTATAGAGTTTATTAACTGTTGCAGCCGGGAAAAGGGGGCGTTCTACACCAGCCACCGCCAGACGATGGGTTAGATAACCTTCTATTTCTGTTTTTGATAATGGCTCAAGATGATAACGTGCCGTCACTCGCTGCGCTAATTGCCGCAGATCCTGCTGTTCCAGCATCTGGTTGAGTTCCGGTTGGCCAAGCATGATCACTTGTAATAATTTACGCTTATCAGTTTCCAGATTAGTCAACAAGCGGATCTGCTCCAGCACATCAGTGCTGAGATTCTGCGCTTCATCAATAATTAACACTGTCTGTTTCCCCTGGCTGTGGGCGTTAAGAAGATAAGTGTTAATCTGGTCGATAAAGACTTTGACGCTTGAATTCTCCTGCGGGTAAACAATCCCCAACTCATCACAAATGGTTGCCAGTAATTCGATGGCGTTTAACTTAGGGTTCAGAATGAACGCAATTTCTGAATTCTCAGGGATTTGTCCCAGCAAACAGCGACAAACGGTAGTTTTTCCTGTCCCCACTTCCCCAGTCAATAAAACAAAACCGCTATCCGCCTTCATTCCATAGATCAGATGTGCCAGAGCTTCTCTGTGACGGCTGCTCATATAGAGAAACTGGGGATCAGGAGCAATCGAGAAAGGATCTTCTTTGAGACCAAAATATTCTTTATACATAGGCAGGCAGATCTTTAAAAAAGATGAAAGAATGAGATGCTTATCGATATAACACAAATAGTTGGGTTTTGGCAGTCAAACCTCAGGGTCAGCAACAATCCCGGAAACAGTGAACCAAGCACTGGCAACCAAAAGAGAGACGATCAAAAATACCGGAGCATAACCAATCCACAAAATCAGCCCCCCAGCAACCAGAGGGAATAATGCAACTGTCAGACTGGTTGTTCCAATCACCCCTTGATACAGAGCACGGTTCGTATTGGTCGAAATTTCAATCAACAACCCTTCAAATGCAATTTTTCGCGCCGAGATTGTCACTCCCATCAGAAAGAAAACAGCTAGAAAAATCGGTAACGGCATTCCGGAAAGAAGTAAAACCAAAAGAGGCAGCAGTGTTCCACACAAAATACACCCCCGCACAACTCCGCGAAAACCGAATCTTTTAACCAGCTTTCCCCAGATTAAACTCGACAGAATCATTCCGCCGATCTGCACAATAAGGTAGTTACCAACCTGCTCTCCCGTCAGGCCGTAGTGATGACTGGCATAGGCGACATAAAAGGGCATTGAGGTAAGTCCAAAGCCGGTCAGGTTAACCAGAAGAATATAACGCAGCAAAGGGGGATTTTCACGCAGATGCCTGGGAACCGCCCGTAACACTTGCAAGAAAGAGTGAGCATCTCTCGATGGCGGCGCAACGGGTTCATCGATAGCCCAAAACCCAAACGAAGCAATAAACAGTAACCCCGCAGCCAGTCCGAACATCCAGGCATAGTTATAGGGATATGTGGAATAACCAAGCACCCACCGTGAAACCGGCGCAGAGATCAGAAAAGCGACACTGGTAAAAATCTGCCGATTGACAAAAAATTTGCCGCGTTGCTGCACCGCTAATGATTTTCCAAGAATATCGGTATAGGAAACTCCAGCAAACGTTCCTGAAAGAGCAAAAATAAACATCAAAATAAAAACAGCATAGATTAACGTTTGTGGTGAAATAGTTTCAGCAGACAGAAGGATGAAAGCAACAGCGGCAAGTGCGACAACCCGCAACCCAATTCCTAACAACAGAAATCCGCGCTTACGTGGTTGCATGTGTAAATAACTGGCAAATAACAACTGACCGATAATTGGTGTTCCAACCATAATCGCCGTCAACAACCCGATCAGCACTGCTCCACCACCAACTTTAACCACCAATGACGGGAGTACCGTATTGATTTCAGTAAACGTCATTGCCAAAGCAAGAAATATCGCATGCCACTGAAAAGCGTAATAATTACGTTGTGTTGTTTTCATTGCGCAGACTTTCAAAAAATCATAATTGAATCAATAAATTTCTGTGAAAATAAGTATACGCCTGAAGGATCGCGGATATAAGACAAAAAAAGCCCCGCAATCAGGAGGGGGATCGCGGGGCAACATCTTGAGAGGTTTCTCGAAAGGTATTTTTTTAATCATCAACGTCTCGCCTGCCACAACAATTCGTTGATGATTCATTTATAACTGAATCAGTAAACATTGTCAACATAAAAATATAACTTTTTTTGTTATCTTTATGTTTTTTTTACTGAACTCGGGAAAATCCAGGTAATAGTTTCGTAAAACCAATGGCAACACCACCCTTTACCTTAACGTTCATGTCATAATCAATTCTGTTAATAAAAATCATCGCAATTTCTGCAGGAGCAACAAAAATGGCTAAATGGGAAGAGACAACACACTATAGTGTTGGGGAAGAAATCGCTAACAGTATTACCCATGGTGTTGGCGCATTGTTATCGATTGGCGGATTAGCGATATTGGTTGGTTTTGCCAGCCTGCATGGTAATGCCTGGCACATAGCCAGCTGCAGCATCTTCGGCAGCACTTTAATTCTTTTATATGTCGCTTCAACCCTCTATCACAGCATCCCGCTACCAAACATCAAAGGGATTCTCCGACAAATTGACCATTCGGCAATCTACCTGCTGATTGCCGGAACCTATACTCCGTTCATGCTGGTCAATCTGCGCGGCCCATGGGGCTGGTCACTGTTTGGAACCATCTGGGGAATCGCTCTAATAGGAATTATACTGAAGACCACAGCCTTTGGCAGACGCCCGGGAATGTCACTCAGTTTCTATCTGGCAATGAGCTGGATTGTTGTCATCGCCATCAAACCATTGCTTGCAGTGCTTGACAAAGGTGGATTGGAATTATTACTTCTTGGTGGACTTGCCTATACTGGCGGGGTCATTTTTTATGCTTGGAAGAAGTTGCCATACAGCCATGCTATCTGGCATCTGTTTGTCATGGCTGGCAGCTGTTTTCATTTTTTTGCCATTCTATTTTACGTCATTCCCAGCTGACCTTGACAACGCCAATTATCGATTTACAATTGTTATTCACCCTGATCATTTCTGTTTGCTGCAAAGACCAAGAAGGGGAATTTAGCTATGGCACAAAAGAAAATTTTGATGCTCGTCGGCGATTTTGTTGAAGACTACGAAGCAATGGTTCCATTCCAGATGCTCACCATGGTCGGCCATCAGGTCGATGTAGTCTGTCCCGATAAAAAAGCTGGGGACACCGTCAAAACAGCTATCCATGATTTTGAAGGTGATCAGACCTACAGTGAAAAGGTCGGCCATAATTTTAACATCAATGCGGACTTTGATAGTGCCGATTCCACAGCCTATGATGCGCTGATTATCCCCGGTGGACGAGCACCTGAATATCTGCGTCTCAATCCGAGGGTTCTGGAAAAAACCCGGGAATTCTTCCGTGACAATAAACCGGTTGCTGCTATCTGCCACGGTCCACAAATTCTTGCTGCAGCGGGAGTCATCGCCGGAAAGTCATGCTCAGCTTATCCGGCTGTCGCCCCCGATGTAGAACAGGCAGGCGGAACCTGGCCGGCCAATAACGAAACCTTCAGTGATGCCCATGTTGATGGCAACCTGGTGACAGCACCAGCTTGGCCGGCTCATCCAGAATGGATTCGGAAATTCCTGGAAGTTTTGGGAACAAAGATAGAAGCGTAGAAAAATCAATTAAAAGGAACGATAAAAAACGACCGCAAAAAAGGCGGTCGTTTTTTATGGTGAGAGCTCAACTCTTCATCATTCTTTCAGTCACTAAACCGCTCAAGATCGAAAAAATGATCAAGTAAACGACCAACACCAGAGCATAAAGCCAACCAAAATAGTAAATCATCAATGGTAGCAATTGTGGCTTAACACTCCGGGCATAAAGAAAAGAGGCAATCAGGGAGGTTCGCATCCCTTTTTTCTGGAGATCCTGTAGCATTCCATACCAGACATAAATCGGTCCCATTGACAGAGTTCCTCCAACAACGGCGATGAGCATTCCCTTCCAACCCGAATTATGACCCACATGATTTTTCACCCAGCTCGGTTTCACCAGTAAGTTATTCAAAAACATAAAACCACTCACCAGCACCAAGATAGGAACTAGTTTTTTTAACATTCCTAAACTGAATTGCAATGCAACCAGGGTACGATCGGAATCAAACAGAAAAACAACCAGATAGATAATGACGACGCTCAAAAGGAAAAGGTAAACTCCGGAAACAGATTCTTTTTTCTTGCGGGATTGTTGCTCCGAAGCCGGTTTTCTCATTGGAACCAACCCGTCAGCAATTGCATGCTCATAAGAACCAGAAAGGCGATGATCAGAGCAAAAAGAAAGGAAAGCCCGTTGCGGAGTAAAGCAAAACGGGCTCCAAAGGTCTGGATTTCTGCTGGCAGTTGAATACTGCCCACAGTCACCCAGCTGACCAGCAGCGCCGTGACAGCCACCAGGCTGACCCCCTGGTCCAGCAGTTCCCCGCCCAAGACATAACTGACCAGAGGGTTACCAATTGAAATAGAACCGATTCCCGCACCGACCAGCCCATCAGTGAAAAAACCGCCCCCCAGAAACTCCGATAACCGATTCATCGGAACAAATTCCATAATTAATCCGGACAAGAGAACCACAGCTAAAATATTTGGGAACACCCGGAGAAGCATCTTTCCGGTTTTCTGTAAATTTGCAGAAAGATCTGTCGATCCACCCGGTTCAGTCTGGCTGTTCATTCAGCACCAACCCTCTTTCTATAATTGACTATTGACCCACTGAATGATTCCGGCACTGTTCATCGCTCCAGATTGGCGCACTTTTTCCACACCATTCAGGAAAAGAACCATTGTTGGTATCGAGCGGATATTCAGCTGCGCACCAAGGTTCTGTTCCACCTCGGTATTCACCTTGCCAAGCCGCATGCGTGGTTCCAACTGCGTTGCCGCTTCCGCAAAGGCCGGGCTCATCATTTTACATGGTCCACACCAGGGAGCCCAGAAATCCACCAGCAGAGGAATATCATTTTTTTGCAGATGTTTCTGAAAACTGGATTGCGACAATTCAATCGGCTGACCCGCAAACAATTGCTGACCGCATTTTCCACATTTAGGGTGCGCAACCAGACGTTCTGCAGGAATGCGATTCACTGCAGTACAATGGGGACAAACAACATGGAGATGACTCATGATTTATCCTTTCCGTTTAACTATTGAAAACTCGGGAGATCTCGGCCTGTAACTCCGCTAGCCGAAATGGTTTTAAAATCCGCCCCTTGAACCCATAATCCTGATATCTTGCCATGATCGGATCAGTCGAATAGCCACTAGACGCAATGATTCTGGCACTGGGATCATTTTTTAGAATCTCCTCAGCCGCTTCTTTCCCGCCCATACCTCCCGGGATTGTCAAATCCATAATCACCAGATCATAGGGGTTTCCGCTGTTTTTTTCGGCCAGATATTTATCTTTGCCCATCGCACCTTCATCCGCAGTATCGACAGTGTAACCACTGATACCCAGCATTTCTACCAGAACCTTCCGGACAACTTCTTCATCGTCGATAACCAGAATTCTTCCAGCGACCTCTGTAGAGCATTCAATCGTGGATGACACAGAATCTGCACTATCTTGAGAAGCGTTTCCCGCAGGGAGAAAGAGGGTAAAAGTTGTCCCTTTTCCCGGCTCCGATGCCACACTGATCTGGCCATTATGTTTTTCAATAATACTACGAACGGTGGCCAGCCCAAGACCACTTCCGGTCTGCTTGGTGCTGAAGTAAGGATCGAATATTTTATCCAGGATAGCAGCCCCCATCCCGATCCCTTCGTCGCGCACTATCAATTTAACATAATTACCGGACAACCTGCTTGAGGCCACATCCAGCGGCAAAGAGATGTTTTCTGCTGATATATGCAGGACTCCGCCCATTGGCATTGCATGTTTGGCATTAATTGTCAGATTCGCAAACACCTGACCAAACTGCCCCTTGTCAGCCTTAACCGACCAAAGGTCGTCAGGAAGGTCGAACGCTGCCTTTATCTTGCTGCCACTTAGATTGAACTGCACCACGGCACCAATCACCTGCTCGGCACTGACCGCTTCCAGCAGTGGCTCTCCTCCCTTGGCAAAAGTCAGAAGTTGTTTGGTCAGATTGGTTGCCCGTTCAAGAGCCTGGTGAGCCACCTGCATGTAGGAATAAGCAGGATGATCTTCAGGTATTTTTCTTTTTGCCAGTTCAATATTCCCAAACAACCCGGCAAGAATATTATTAAAATCATGGGCGATACCACCGGCCAGCAGTCCGACTGATTCCAGTTTTTTAGCTTTGAATAATTCCTCCTCAGTCTTCAGTCTTTCTGTTTCATCGCGAAACACGATAACCTGCCCACGAATCACCCCTTGGGTTCCACAAAGAGGAGCGCTCCCAGTTGAAATCTGATACTCATACCCATCCTTTGCAGTTAACAAAGCTCTTTGTTCTGAAGTTGAAAAAGACCCCGAAAGCAATGCCTCAGACTTAAGACAAAAGACTTCGTCTAAAAGTTTGCCAGCAGCAGCAGCCTGTGTCCAGCCAGTCAAGATTTCCGCAACCCGGTTCATTAATTCGACTCGTCCCTGGGTATCGGTGGTGATAACTCCATCAACAATCGAATGTAACGTCACCAGCAATTGTTCCCGCTCATCGACTAACGCTTTTTCTGCGATCTCTTTATCATCCAGCATCTGGTTGGCAAATTCCGCCAATTGATCCACTTCAACAAATTTAATCAAGTCCCGATTAATCGCTGCAGATGAATAGGCTGCACGATTGAAAAAATTGGCAAATAAGTGAAAATCGTTTTTAAGCCTCCGGCTCAGCCAGCTCCATAGCAATACAAAGCATAAAATAATGGCGCTAACTACAAACACAAACAGCTGTACATTTGACCATATTTCGCTATTTAACTTGGTCTGCATTTTGAGAATTTTTTCTTCGACATCATCCAGGTACACTCCAGCAGCAACAATAAA
>JASFYS010000131.1:0-28642 GCA_045047095.1 Desulfuromusa sp.
TTTTCGTTGACATTGTGGTAGAGATACTGCTAACTTATCCTATTATTATAGGAGACTTATGATTTCTGTCCAATCAAATATTCTGATTGTTGATGATGAGCTTTTCTTTCGTAAGCTCTACCGGGATCTGTTGCTTGAGGAAGGTTATCGGGTTGATGTCTGTGACAATGGTGATGATGCCATTGTGTTATTGCAGCAGCGACAGATTGACCTTGTTGTGACCGATATGGTTATGCCAGGTAAAAGCGGTCTGGATGTCCTGCGTGCTACCAGGGCACATCCGAACTCACCCGATGTTATCCTGGTGACCGGGCATGCCAGTCTTGAATCGGCTATTGATGCGTTAAAGAATGGTGCTCGTGATTATCTGGTCAAGCCGTTTAATCCTGAAGAGTTGAAGCATTTGGTGCGCAACTGTTTGGATCAACGCAAGTTGTTGACCGAAAATGACCATTTGCGGCGTCAGATACATCTCTTCCAAACGGGACAGTCCCTCTCATCACTTATTGATCTTGAACGCCTGATTCCCCAAGCGTTGGATATTTTACTGCGCGAAATGGGGGCGAGTATCGGTTGTGCCTTTACTCTTAAAGATGGTGTTACCCCTGCTCTTACCGGATTAAAAAATATACCTGCCGAGTTTGCTGAACCGTTGGTTGATGTTTTGCTGTCAGAATTAGAGGAAGCGACTGGTCTGGGGCAACCAGGCGGAGATGTTGCGGCAAAGCTGGCAAAATTGCAGCAACGCCGGGAGCAAATTTGGATGTTGCCATTGCGTGATGGTGACGTTTTGAAAGGGGGAATCATTGTTTGTGATGTGAACGCCAATCCAACCGAAACGGTTCCTTTGGAAGATTTACGCTATTTGTGCGATCAGGTTGCTCTTGGTTTTGAAAATGCCTGCCGCTATCAGGATGCCCAGGAACTGATGTATACCGATGATCTGACGGGACTCTACAATCATCGCTATATGCAAATCTCATTAAGCCGTGAAATCAGGCGTTCACAGCGTTATGGGCTGAAGTTTTCCCTGTTATTCCTGGATTTGGATCGTTTCAAGGAGATTAATGATGCTTACGGACACCTGGCCGGGAGTGCCGCACTGAAGGAAGTTGGCCATTTGTTAATTGATTGTGTTCGGGATGTTGATACGCTCTTTCGTTTTGGTGGTGATGAATTTGCGGCGATATTAGTTGAGACAGACGATACCACAGCACGGGTCGTTGCTGAAAGGATTCGTAAGGTGATAGAGGAGCATGCCTTCCTTAAAGATCGGGAAACCCCGAGCTATGTAACCGTCACTGCAGGATTTTCCACGTTCCCGGCCGACTCTGTGGAGAAGGAGAAATTACTTGAGCTGGCAGACCGGGCGATGTACGCAGGAAAGATAACCCGGAATGTCATTTGTGGGGTTGTCGATATTCCAGAAGATGAGTGATGGCGTCGCAAAAAGTCCGCCCCACGGCGTTGCAGCGGTTTTTCAAGACCTTGATATACACTATGTATGTCTTCGTCCTTGAAAAACCACTGCGCCTTGTGGGACGAAATTTTTGCTTAGCCATCTGATTTGTTTTTGCGAGACCATCATGAGTGATTATCTGCCGTTTTTTTTCTTCGCTTGATTTAAATAAATTCTGAGTAAAATACGTATCGACCATCGTGAAATAAATATCACTTAAAAATGTTTTGCCCCCTTTCAGAGCAACCCAAAATAGGGTATCTTCTCCCGTCTATATCAATGCTGTTAGCCCGCAATAGTAAATTCTTAAAAGAGAAGGTTCTTATTTTGAGTATAACTGCGATCAAAGGGATGAATGATATCTTGCCTGGGGAGGTGGAAACCTGGCAATTTTTGGAGCAGAAGGCTCGTGAGGTGTTTGGTCTTTATGGTTTTTCAGAAATCAGAACTCCAATCCCGGAAAAAACTGAACTTTTCTGTCGCTCTATTGGTGAAACAACCGATATCGTTGAAAAGGAGATGTACACTTTTAACGATAAAAGTAAGAATTCATTGACCTTGCGTCCTGAAGGGACAGCGCCAGTGATGCGCGCCTTTATTCAGAACCGGTTACACAATCTTGACCCCGTTTCTAAGCTCTACTATATGGGATCGATGTTTCGCTATGAACGACCGCAAAAAGGCCGCTACCGCCAATTTCACCAGCTTGGAGTTGAAGTGGTTGGCGTTGAAGATGCAAAAATTGATGCCCAGGTTTTGGCGATGTTGCATCAATATTTTGTGCAGATCGGAATCGATTCAGTTTCTCTACAGGTGAATTCACTTGGATGCCCTGAGTGTCGTCCTGGATATCGTCAGGCATTGATCGATTACCTGGAGTCACGTTTAGGCAATCTGTGTGAGGAATGCCAGCGGCGCTACCAAACGAATCCGCTACGAGTTCTTGATTGTAAGGCGCAGGGATGCCAGACGGCAACAATTGATGCTCCTTCAGTGCTTGAGCATCTTTGCTCTGCTTGTCATGATCATTTTGGTCAAGTGAAAAACTATCTGGAAATATTAAACATTCCATTTGAGGTTAATGCGCGGATGGTTCGTGGTTTGGATTATTACGTGCGGACAACCTTTGAGCTGGTTACTGATCAGCTGGGAGCGCAGAATGCTGTTGCTGCCGGGGGGCGTTATGACGGGCTGGTTGAAAGTCTTGGTGGTCCGGCACTTCCAGGCATCGGCTTTGCTATCGGACTTGAGCGGCTGGTGCTGATGAAGGGGGAACAGCGGATCACTGCTGCAGCCCCACAACTATTTATTGCTGCGCTTGGAAGAGAAGCTGCTGATCGGGCATTTGTGCTGATGTCACAGCTACAAGCCGCTGGTGTGCGAGCGGAAATGGATTATCGGGGGAAGAGTCTCAAGGCGCAGATGCGCAGGGCAAATAAGTTGCATGCTGCTTATACCCTTATCCTGGGTGAAGAAGAACTGCAATCAGGTCAAGCACAACTTAAAGATATGGCTGATAGTAGCCAGTCGACTGTTGCTTTGGAGACATTGGTTGTTATGCTGACAAAAAAACTTGGAGAGAATACCACTTCTTCTTGACCTTCAATGATTACGGTTTATATAATTCTTGATTGGCCAATAAATTTATCAGAGCTGAATAGCTCATTTTGGAGGATTTTGTGTTGAACGACAAACTTGGAAATTGGACAAGAACCCATTACTGTGGAGATTTGACAGCAGAGCAGATCGGTCAGGATGTTTGCGTGATGGGGTGGGTACAAAGACGGCGTGATCATGGTGGTCTGATTTTTATAGATTTGCGTGATCGTGAGGGAATTATCCAATTAGCCCTCGACCCTGATCGTGACCTTGCCTCACATAAAAAGGCTGAGCAGGTTCGGAGTGAATTTGTGCTGGCTGCTCGGGGAAAGGTGTCTCCACGACCGGAGGGAACTGTCAACCCAAAGATGAAAACGGGTGAAGTTGAGATTGAAATTACTGAGCTTTCGATATTGAACCGCTCTGAGACACCCCCTTTTATGCTCGACGAGTTTACTGAAGTTGCTGAAAATATTCGGTTAAAGTATCGCTACCTCGATTTGCGCAGCCCCGCATTGCAAAAAAATATGAGAATGCGACATCTGGTTGCAAAAACGGTTCGAAATTACTTTGATCAGCAAGGGTTTATCGAAATTGAAACCCCGGTTCTGACCAAAAGTACTCCAGAGGGCGCCAGAGACTATCTGGTTCCAAGTCGGGTGAATACTGGTCGTTTTTACGCGCTACCGCAGTCGCCGCAGTTGTTTAAACAGTTGCTCATGGTTTCCGGTTTCGACCGTTATTTCCAGATTGTCAAATGTTTCCGTGATGAAGATCTGCGGGCGGATCGGCAACCGGAATTTACGCAGATTGATTGCGAGATGAGTTTTATTAATCGTAATCAGGTCATGGATATTATGGAAGGGATGATTGCCAGGGTTTTCAAAGAAGCTTTGGGGATAGAATTGGCTTTGCCAATGCCACGGTTGTCGTACGCTGAGGCTCTGGATCGCTTTGGTGTTGATAATCCTGATTTACGGTTTGATATGGAGCTAATTGATATTACCCGACAGGTTGCTGGCTCTCAGTTTAAAGTGTTTGCTAGTGTCGCTGCCGATGGGGGGCTGGTTAAGGCTCTTAATGTCAAAGGTGGTGCAACTTTCTCTCGTAAGGATCTGGATGGATTCACCGATTTTGTTAAAATTTATGGGGCTAAAGGGCTGGCGTGGGTCAAAGTCAAGGACGGAGAATGGCAGTCTCCAATTGCCAAATTTTTCACTGCCGATGAATTGGCTGCTCTAAACCAGAAGTTGGATGCCAAAGCGGGTGACCTCCTGCTGTTTATGGCAGATACTCCAGGCGTTGCCAATGAAGCTCTTGGTCGTTTGCGTGGTCACTTGGGACAAAAATTGGGACTGGCCAGCAAGGATAACTACCAATTTACCTGGGTCACCGATTTCCCCTTGTTGGAGTGGGATGATGAACAGCGCCGCCACGTTGCTGTTCATCATCCATTTACAGCTCCACTGGAAGAAGATATCCCACTGCTTGATACTGATCCTGGAAAAGCGCGAGCTCAAGCCTATGACCTGGTATTGAATGGTTCTGAAATCGGTGGTGGCAGCATTCGTATCCATGATCAAGCGGTGCAGTCACGGATGTTTGAACTTCTCGGCATTGGCGCAGAAGAAGCCCAAGAGAAGTTTGGCTTTTTACTGGATGCGCTGATTTATGGAGCACCACCCCATGGTGGTATTGCTTTTGGTCTGGATAGACTGATGATGATTTTGACCGGTTCTGATTCTATCCGTGACGTGATTGCTTTCCCGAAAACCCAGAAGGCAACGTGCCTGTTGTCTGATGCGCCGAACGAAGTGGATGATAAACAATTGCAGGAGTTGGGTGTGCGTTTGCGGACAAAGCAGAAATAAGGGCAGCGCAAAAAGTGTACCCTGCCGTTTTATAGTTATCGCGACCTTTGCTTAATCTCCCTGGTGACTTTTTGTAAGGCCATCAGCAGTCGATGGTGAAGGGAAATTTTCAGATATAGGGAAATATGAATGCAGATGTTTAAACGTCTGTTGCTAATTATTGTGCTTGTCGTCTTATCGTCAGGTTGTGCGAAACCACCTGTCGAAAATTTGGAAGATGTGCGGAGTATTGTCACTCACGCTTATGCTGCTGGTGCAGCTCAGTATGCGCCGGGTGAATATCAGCTGGCAAACAGCGCGCTTCAGGCTGCTGAGCTTCAGGTTAAGCATGGAAAGCACCGCAAAGCTTCCCGAACTCTGGAACTGGCACGCCGTTATTCTGCTGAAGCACTAAAATTGACGATAAGTCGCAAAGAACAACTGGCAGCAGAAAAAAGAAAAATTGCTGAAGAGAGACAGCTGGTAGAGTTGGCAAAAGAACGTGAATTGAAACGGCAAGCTGCACTAAAGGAACAGCAGAAACAGCAGGAACAAAAACGTAAGAAAAAAGTGATTATCCCGAAACCCAAAAAAACCGCTCCTGTTATTGTTGAAAAAGCCCCTCCTGTCGCTGTAAAACCTCAACTGGTTGATAATGTCGAGGTTCGAGCAGGAGAGAATCTGGAGACGATTGCGGCTCGTGTCGATGTCTACAATGACGCTTTGCTTTGGCCCCTTATCTATAAAGCTAACCGGGATCAGATTAAGGACCCAAAAGAGATTTTTTTGGGTCAAACTCTTGTGATTCCACGTGATAAATCCAGAGATGAAGCTGAGGCCGCCCGTCAGAAGGCGCGTGAACTGAATCTTTTTGCTCCTTTAACGCCAAAGTAGTATCAATCTTATAATTCTGTTATTGCCTTTGACATTCTGCCGGCTCCTGGCTGGCAGAATGCTTTCCTCCGTTAGTCGGCTTTAAAAACAGCTTTTTTTATGATTTTGAATGCGAACACTTCAAGAATAAATCTATAAGAAACAGTAGCTTACGGCTTGCCTCTGATCGATTGAGATAATTTTACTTTAAAGCGCAAAGGTTCTTGACACTCCCATTTTGTTTGTATACTGTATACAGCGCTAAACAGTGTTATTTTTTTGGTTTATAACGTAGTTATATCCTGACTTGAATGGTAATAAACAGCAATGACTAAGGAGAGAGAATATGGCGTCTAAGATTATCTGGTCACAAACTGATGAAGCACCCGCATTAGCCACCTATGCATTCTTGCCGATTGCGCAGGCTTTCGCTAAAGGAACCGGTGTAGAAGTTGAAACAAAAGACATCTCTCTTTCCGGGCGTATTATTGCCAATTTTCCTGACAACCTGACAGAAGATCAGAAGATGCCTGATAATCTGGCTGAGTTAGGAAGGCTAGTGAAGACTCCAGAAGCCAATGTCATTAAATTGCCAAATATCAGTGCTTCAATTCCTCAGCTTCAAGGGGCGATTAAAGAGTTACAAGAAAAGGGTTATGGTATTCCCAATTATCCGGAAGAGCCAAAAACTGATGAAGAAAAAGTACTTCAGGCACGCTTTGCTAAAGTTTTAGGCAGTTCGGTCAACCCGGTTTTGCGGGAAGGGAATTCAGACCGTCGTGCGGCTGTATCAGTTAAGAAATTTGCACAGAAAAATCCGCATAGAATGATGCAAGACTGGCCTGCAGAATCTAAAACCCGTGTTGTCCATATGACGGACAAGGATTTCTATGCCAGCGAAACATCAACAACGGTTGCCGCGGCAACTACAGTTAACTATGAGTTTGTTAGTGATGAAGGCAAGATCACCGTTCTTAAAGAGAATATGCCACTGAAGGCCGGGGAAGTTCTTGATTCTTCAAAAATGGATATTGCGGCATTGCGTGAGTTCTTTGCTGCGCAAATAGAAGAAGCTAAAAAGGCTGGTGTACTCCTCTCTTTACACCTTAAAGCGACGATGATGAAGTTCTCTGACCCCTACATGTTTGGTCAGTGTGTTACGGTATTCTTCAAAGATGTTTTTGAGAAGCATGCGGCAACCTTCGAAGAACTTGGTGTGAACGTCAGCAATGGCTTGGGCGATGTTTATGCACGTCTCAACTCCTTGCCAGCAGCTAAAACGGCAGAGATTGAAGCTGATATCCAGGCTGTTTATGCCACTCATCCGGCCTTGGCCATGGTGGACTCAAGCAAGGGGATTACCAACCTTCATGCACCAAATGATGTGATTATTGATGCCTCGATGCCGGTTGTTGTTCGTGACGGTGGCCGGATGTGGAATCTTGATAATAAACTCCAAGATACTTTGGCAATGATCCCTGATCGTTGCTATGCAACTATTTATCAGACCGTGATTGAAGATTGCCAGAAGCATGGTCAGTTTGATCCTTCCACTATGGGAAGTGTTGCCAATGTTGGTTTGATGGCACAAAAGGCCGAAGAATACGGTTCTCATGATAAAACTTTCATTGCTGCTGGCAACGGCGTTATCCGGGTTGTTGATGCTGCCGGAACGACTCTGCTTGAACAGAAGGTTGCAACGGGTGATGTGTTCAGATCCTGTCAGGCCAAGGATGATTCGATTCAGGATTGGGTTAAGCTTGCCGTCAATCGTGCAAAAGCAGAAGGGGTTCCAACTCTCTTCTGGCTCGATCCCAACCGTGGTCATGATGCACAGGTTATTAAGAAGGTAGAAACCTACCTGAAAGATTTTGATACGACTGGTCTTGATATCCGGATTATGACTCCTGATGCTGCAATGCAGATCTCGTGTGATCGAGTTCGGAAGGGTGAAAATACGATCTCTGTCACTGGCAATGCCTTGCGGGATTATTTGACCGATCTGTTCCCGATTCTTGAGCTGGGTACCAGTGCCCGGATGCTTTCTATTGTGCCACTGTTGGCTGGTGGTGGTTTGTTTGAGACCGGTGCCGGTGGTTCTGCTCCCAAGCACGTTGCCCAATTTCTCAAAGAGGGTCATCTTCGTTGGGATTCCCTGGGTGAGTTCTGTGCCCTGGTTCCTTCATTGGAACTCTGCGCAACCAATGATAATAACCCAAAGGCAACTGTTCTGGCTGAAACTCTGGACGCTGGTATCAGTGGCTATCTTGAGAACCAGAAATTACCTTCCCGTAAGGTTAACGAAATTGATAATCGTGGCGGTAGTTTTTACCTGGCTCTTTACTGGGCACAGGCTCTTGCCGCTCAAGACAAAGATGCTGAGCTGAAAGAGCGTTTCGCCAAGGTCGCTGCTGATCTTGCAGCAAATGCTGAAAAAATTGATGCTGAACTAATTGCTGCTCAAGGTTCTCCGGTTGATATCGGTGGCTACTTCCGTCCTGACCGTGCCCTGACAGAAAAAGCAATGCGTCCGAGTGCAACATTCAACGCAATTATCGACGCGATGTAGTTAAATTACTGGAATTAGGCAGGATCGGGATAACTTCTTATCCCGATCCTATTTTGAATTTTCCTAGATAAGGAGAGAGACAATGGCAAGAAATAAAATTTCGTTGATCGGTGGTGGGCAAATTGGTGGTGTTCTGGCTCAACTCTGTGCTTTGCGCGAACTGGGTGATGTTGTCCTGTTTGATATTGTCGAGGGGATGCCCCAGGGTAAAATGCTCGATATTGCCGAGGTTGGTCGCAACGATCAGTTTGATATCGAACTGAAAGGGACCAATAGCTACGCTGATATTGCTGGTTCTGATATCGTTATTGTTACTGCTGGTTTGCCACGTAAGCCTGGTATGAGCCGTGATGATCTGCTTGGTGTTAACGCCAAAATTATGAGTCAGGTTTCAGAAGGTATCAAGCAGTACGCTCCCGATTCAATTGTCATCATCATCTCCAACCCACTCGATGCCATGGTAACCCTGTGTCAAAAAGTCACTGGATTCCCCCCGGAGCGTGTTATCGGTCAGGCTGGTGTTCTTGATTCCAACCGTTTCTGTGCTTTTATCGCCTGGGAACTGGGTGTGTCGGTACGCGACGTTAATGCTATGGTTCTTGGTGGTCACGGTGACACTATGGTTCCCATCGTTCGTTACGCTAACGTTAATGGCATTCCGGTTATGGAGCAATTGGTTCGCAAGTATGGTGACGAAGCCAAGGCTAAAGAAGTGATGACTGCTATGGTTGAGCGGACTAAAGCTGCAGGTGGTGAGGTTGTTAAACTGCTGGGTAATGGTTCTGCATTCTATAGCCCTGCATCTTCTGCAGTTGCTATGGCTGAAGCAATCCTGCGTGACCAGAAGCGGGTTCTCCCCGTTTGTGTTCTGCTTAAAGGTGAGTTTGGCGTTGACAACTACTATGTTGGTGTCCCATGTATCCTTGGCGCTGCTGGTGCTGAGGGTGTTCTTGAGTTTGAACTGGATGCAGAAGAGCAAGCATTATTTGATAATTCTGTTGCTGCAGTTAAAGGCCTCATTGATGAGTTGCCCAACATTCTGCCTGATTTGGCGGATGTTCTGAACAGCTAACAGACGCTGGAATATAGGCTGATGAATACAACAAGGGCAATGTCACCATTGCCCTTGTTGTGTGTCAGTAATTTGGGCGGAAGTTTATAAACATTTTTATCTCAACAATCTTCTTTGTATAAACTTGCATCATATATGCAGTTAGTGCTATATGAGGACGCGTTTGACAGATATCAATGTCTGATTGCTGTCGTTGACAGCATATTTCTTGAAACATCTCTTTATTAACAGGAGACAGTATGGCAGAGAATGCAAAACTCACAAGTGCTGAGCAAATTGTCATTAAATTCACCGGAGACTCCGGTGATGGCATGCAGCTCATCGGAAATCAGCTTACCGCTCTGGCTGCATTGGACGGTAACGACGTTAACTCTCTTCCCGATTATCCTTCGGAAATCCGTGCCCCTGCCGGTACCGTTGCCGGTATTTCCGGTTTCCAGATGTGTCTGGGTGATCATAAGATTTACACCGCTGGTGATGCCCCAGACGTTCTGGTTGCATTTAACCCGGCAGCAGTTAAGCACAGTTCCAAGTTCGTTAAAGCTGGCGGGATGATTATCACCAACTCTGATTCTTTCACTGAAAAAGCGATGGAAAAAGTTGGTTATACCAGTAACCCCCTTGAAGACGGTAGTTTGAATGGCTACGACGTTAAAGCAATTCCTATGTTCACTCTGGTGCGTGAGGCTCTTGCTGAGATGGAACTGCCTATTGCAGCAAAAGACCGTTGTAAAAACTTTTTTGTCATGGGTGTTTTGTGTTGGCTGTTCAATAAAGAAAAGCAATTGGTTCTGGATTTTATTCAGGAAAAATTTGGACCTAAATCCAAAAAACCGTTACTTAAGGTTGCTCAAGCCAATACTCTCGCCTTTAAAGCCGGTCTGAATTATGGTGAAACGACCATTATGTTCCAGGAGCGTTATGACCTGGGTGCGGCACAGATTGAAAAAGGACTGTATCGTAATATCACCGGTAATGATGCCGCTGCTCTGGCAATAGCTGCCGCTGGTGAAAAATCTGGTTTGATGCCTTTTATTGGTTCGTATCCGATTACTCCAGCAACTGATCTGCTTCACTATGCGTCTGAAATGAAGGATGTCGATCTTGTTACCATGCAGATGGAAGATGAGATTGCCGGTATTTGTAGTGCTATTGGTGCTTCTTGTGCTGGTGCTTTAGCATTTACTACAACCTCTGGTCCTGGATTGGCTCTGAAAACAGAAGCTGCCGGTATGGCGATAATTCTGGAGGTTCCGTTGGTTATTATTAATGTCCAACGTGGCGGTCCTTCCACAGGTCTGCCGACAAAAACTGAGCAATCTGACCTGCTGCAATCGATGTTTGGTCGCAATGGTGACAGTTATATGCCGATCATTGCTGCTAACAGCCCTGCTGACTGTTTTGATGCTACCTACCAGGCAGCCAAGATTGCGCTGAAATACCGGACTCCGGTTATCCTTTTGACTGATGGTTATATCGGTCAGGGTAGCTGTCCATGGAAAGTACCAAAGATGTCTGAACTGGAAGATCTGCGGCCCTATGTTAATTTCTGGGTTCCAGAAGCACATCCAGGTGAAGAATATGTCTCCTATAAGCGTGATCCTGAGACCTTGGCGCGTGACTGGGCTATTCCCGGCACTAAAGGTTGCCAGCACCGCATCGGAACTCTGGAAAAAGATGAAGCTGGCGCAGTAAGCCAAGATCCAGCGGTTCACCAGAAAATGACTGAATATCGTAAGGCCAAGGTTGATAATCTTGCCAAGGTTCTGCCGAAAGTTGAAATCAACGGTAAGGAATCTAATAAGGTTCTGGTTATCAGCTGGGGTGGTACTTATGGTGCAGTTAAAGGTGCCGTTGACCGTTTGATTGAAGATGGTAAGCCGGTTTCTGGTGTCAACCTGCGCTGGGTATGGCCGTTCCCGCCAAACCTGGGCGAAGTCATTAGTCGGTTTGATAAAGTTCTGGTGCCTGAGCTCAATATGGGGCAACTGAGTTTAATGTTGCGCGCCGAGTTCCTGGTTGATATAGAATCTCTCTCCAAGGTACAGGGTGACCCCTTCCGCGAGTATGAGATTATCGACAAAGTTAACGAAATGTTAGGAGAATAAAACCATGGCAGAGACTCAACTAACTAAAAAAGATTTTGCTTCGAATGCTGAAGTGAAGTGGTGTCCAGGTTGTGGCGATTTTGCCATTATGAATGCAGTTCGTAGCGGTATGGTTGCTGCTGGCAAGCCTCGTGATGAGGTGGCTATCGTTTCTGGTATTGGTTGCTCCAGTCGTTTCCCATACTACATGGAAACCTATGGCTTCCATACGATTCATGGCCGCGCAGCTCCTATTGCTTCTGGTCTGAAAGTTGCTAATCCAAAATTGGATGTCTGGGTTATTTCCGGGGATGGTGACTCAACTGCAATTGGTGGTAACCACTTTATGCACGTCGTTCGCCGTAATGTTAATCTCAACTATGTTTTGATCAATAATAAAATCTACGGTCTGACTAAGGGGCAGTATTCACCAACGTCTGAAATGGGACAGGTCTCCAAGTCCAGCCCTTATGGGGTTATTGACTATCCCATGACTCCGGCAAAGGTTGCTCTAAGTTTGGGCGGTACTTTTGTCGCCCGTGGCATTGATAAGAATATGAAGTTGAATGTTGAAATCTGTGAGCGTGGGGCTTTGCATAAGGGCCTGAGTTTTATGGAGATTTTTGCCAACTGCGTTATTTATAATGATGGTGCTCATGAAAAACTAGTCAACAAAGAACATGGCGCAGACTTCCATATCATTTTACATCATGGTGAGAAAATGATTTATGGTGTTGATCAGCAATATTGTCTGGTTCAAGATGGTTTTGCTATCAAATCTGCCAGAGTTAATAAAGTTGATGAAGCTGATATTCTGGTTCACGATGAGAAAGATGCTGAAATGGGTCTACTTTTGGCAGGTATGCGTCCTGACAATGATCTGCCTTTGGCATTTGGTGTTATTTTTGCTGATGATCGGAAGAAAACCTACGATGATATGCTCTACGAGCAGGTTGATGCTGTTAAAGCTAAACGTGGTCGTAGCCTGGATGAAATCATGCAATCAGGACATACCTGGATGGTTTAATTATTTGACAAATTAAATTTTATGTATTAATACCCCGGTTGTGTAAATAACCGGGGTGTTTTTTTACCCTCTAATTTTTCTACATGGAGAAAATTGTGAAAAAAGTGCTAGTCTTACTCCTTCTATCAGTCTTTGCCGTTGGCAATGTCTCTGCCGAAGATACGCTTAAATCGAAACAGGAAAAACTGGGTTATGCTATCGGAATGAATATTGCCTCAAATATGAAACAGCAAAAAGTTGATGTTGACGCCGATCAACTTGCTGCTGGTTTGTCTGCAGTATTAAAAGGCGAGACAACGGTCTTGACTCAGGAAGAAATGGGTCAGATTCTGACCGCTTATCAACAAGAAATGCAGATGAAACAAATGGCCGACATGGCTGCGGAAGCGGCAAAGAATGAAAAAATGTCACAGGAGTACCTGGAGAAAAATGCTAAGCTGGATGGTGTTGTAACCTTGCCAAGTGGGTTGCAGTATAAGATTATTAAAGCTGGCGAGGGCGCTTCACCAAAAGCCGAGTCAAAAGTCCAGGTTCATTATAGTGGAACCCTGTTAGATGGCACCGAATTCGACAGCTCGTACAAACGCGGTGAACCTGCTAGTTTTCCTGTGAATGGTGTCATAGCTGGTTGGACGGAAGCTTTACAGTTGATGAAAGAGGGTGCTAAATGGCAACTGGTTATCCCAGCTGAGCTGGCTTATGCAGAGCGTGGAGCACCACCAATGATTCCACCGAATGCGACATTGATTTTTGATGTTGAGTTATTGAAAATCTTATAAAGGTTTTACTATTTTGATGCTATTGATCCTGCCAGCTGAAGTTGGCAGGATTTTTTAGTTTTTAGAGTTTGATCCTT
The DNA here is from genome assembly GCA_045047095.1 of Desulfuromusa sp. Classification (GTDB taxonomy): domain Bacteria; phylum Desulfobacterota; class Desulfuromonadia; order Desulfuromonadales; family Geopsychrobacteraceae; genus Desulfuromusa. Next base: position 13,393 of record JASFYS010000131.1, read on the forward strand.
CTTTTGGGAGTATTTGACTGATTACAATGAGGATAATGGTAGCGAGTAAAAGTATTTCAAACATATTGAACTCCAGATAGCTAGTGCTGTTGTTGTTTTGAACAACAATATATTTTAGCTGTGTGACATAATAAGACACACATAGCTATGGTATTTTTTATGCTTATAAAATATAAATATTTATCAGAACGGGATCCCTGAATGACGTGATCTGTTGATTGACAGAGGCGCGATAAATCGTATACAGTATGCAGGATTTTGTACTCTATTAAGTCTTTGTCGGTCGTTGGAAGAAGGTTGGCAAATAGCCTATTGTGCAGCTTGAGCTGCGAAACTGATACTTGGAGGCGAGAGATGATTGAAGCTTATCTGAAACTAGAAGAAGAACGGAATGCGCAGGGGATTCCAGCTTTACCATTAAGTCCGGAGCAAACCACTGAACTTTGCGCTCTGCTGCAAAGCCCACCTGCTGGTAAAGAAGGTTTTTTGTTGAATTTGCTCACCGAGCGGATTTCTCCCGGGGTTGATCCTGCTGCTGAAGTGAAAGCAAATTTTCTGGGAAAAATTGTTTCCGGGAATAAAACATCTCCACTGATCAACAAGGTTAAAGCTATCCAGATTCTTGGTACGATGATGGGTGGCTACAATATCGGGCCATTGGTTGCTGCTCTAGAGATTGGTGATCTGGCCGACGAGGCGGCAACTGCTCTTTCAGGGATGGTGATGATCTATGATGCTTTTGATGATGTTTTAGCGTTGTCAAAAGGCAATGCTGCGGCAAAAAAAGTTGTTGAATCCTGGGCTGCTGCCGAGTGGTTCACGACTAAGCCTGAATTTCCCGAGACCATTACCGTCAAGGTATTCAGAGTTGATGGTGAGATTAATACCGATGATTTCTCTCCTGCCAGTGATGCCTGGAGTCGTTCTGATATTCCATTACACGCTTTGTGTATGGGGAAGATGCGTTTCCCCGGTGGTTACGAAGAGATGGCCAAATGGCGTGAAGCCGGTGATCAGGTCGCATTTGTTGGTGACGTTGTGGGAACCGGATCCTCGCGTAAATCGGCATGTAACTCGGTTCTTTGGCACATTGGTCAGGATATCCCTGCGGTTCCCAACAAGCGCCGTGCCGGGGTGATTATTGGTAATGCTATTGCACCGATCTTTTTCAATACCGCTCAGGATTCGGGGGCTTTGCCTTTACGGATGGAAGTCGGCAACTTGAAGCATGGTGATGTTATTACTGTTAACACCAAGGCGGGTAAGGTGACCGATGCAAGTGGAGCTGAACTGTCCAGTTTTAAAATCAACCCTAACACTATTAATGATGAGTTTCGTGCCGGTGGTCGTGCCACATTGATTATTGGTCGCAAATTGACGGAACGTGCTTGTGCTGCATTGGGTCAAGCTCTCCCCGAGGTCTTTATCCAGCCAGATAATCCAGAAGTAAAAGCTGGTCAGGGATTTTCTCTGGCACAAAAAATGGTCGGTAAAGCTTGTGGTGTCGACGGTGTCCTTCCCGGGACTGCTTGTGAACCGACTATGACGACGGTTGGCTCTCAAGATACGACCGGAACGATGACCTCAGATGAGCTTAAGGAATTGGCTTGTCTCAAATTTCAGACACCGATGTTTATGCAATCGTTCTGTCACACCTGTGCTTATCCCAAGGCAACCGATGTTGTCATGCACAAGACATTGCCTCCTTTTGTTACTGCCCGTGAAGGTGTGGTTTTGAATCCCGGCGATGGCGTTATCCACAGCTGGTTGAACCGTTTGGGTCTGCCCGATACGGTTGGAACCGGTGGTGACTCACATACCCGTTTTCCTCTGGGGATCAGCTTTCCAGCCGGTTCTGGACTGGTTGCTTTTGCCGGGGCTCTCGGGTTCATGCCGCTGGATATGCCTGAATCGGTATTAGTCCGCTTTAAGGGGGAGCTCAATGAGGGGATCACTCTGCGTGATGCTGTGAATGCTATCCCTTACTGGGCCATCAAAGAAGGCCTGATGACTGTACCGAAGAAGAATAAAATCAATATATTCAATGGTCGGATTATGGAAATTGAGGGGCTTCCTGATCTATCTGCCGAGCAGGCATTTGAACTGACCGATTCTGCTGCCGAGCGGAGTGCTGCTGCTGGTTGTATTCAACTCTCTGAGGAATCAGTATGTAAGTATCTGCGCTCGAATGTGGCACTGATGGAAAGTATGATCAAGGATGGTTACTCTTATGCACCAACTCTGCAAAAGCGGATAGATGCGGTCAATGAGTGGTTAAAATCCCCCCAATTGCTTAAGGCTGATAGCAATGCTGAGTATGCCGCCGTCATCGAGATTGATCTGGCTGAAATCACTGAGCCCATCCTCGCCTGCCCGAACGATCCGGATGATGTCAAACTGCTGTCTGATATTCAAGGAACCAAAATTCAGGATATTTTTCTCGGTTCCTGTATGACGAATATCGGTCATTTCCGTGCTGCAGCTAAAATCTGGGAAGGGCATAAATTTAATCCTGATGATCGTGTCTGGATTTGCCCCCCAACCCGTATGGATCAAGCCAAATTGAAGGATGAAGCTTATTTCTCAATTTTCAATCAGGTTGGTGCCCGTATCGAAACCCCGGGTTGCTCCCTGTGTATGGGAAATCAGGCTCGGGTTCCTGATGGCGTTAATATGTTCTCCACGTCAACACGTAACTTTGACGACCGGATCGGTAACGGTGCCCAAGTTTATTTGGGGAGCGCAGAACTTGGTGCAGTCACTGCCCTTAAAGGTGAATTACCTACACCTGCTGAGTATCTGGCAATTTACAAAGAAAAAGTTGCACCATTCAAGGACGAAGTTTATAACTATCTTCAGCTTGATGAGTTAGGCGAATACAATGCCGTTTACAAGCGCTGTGATATTTAAGTCTTTTATGGATTGATATGATAAGGCCGCTCAGAATTGGGCGGCCTTTTTTAAGCTGCTTTGTTGTGGGATATTTAAATGTGCAGGTTCCTTTTTTTCCTTTCCCTGATGTTGATTTTTGGCACAATACAATGTGATACGTCTCTGGCCTTCGATGCCATCAATATTGAGTCGGCTGGTGTGGATATGGGCTTTGGTTATCGCTCCGATCAGCTCGACTGGAGTATCTCTGGTGATCTTGATGGGGGGAGCCCAAATATCCTTTCAGAATTAAGTTGGGATGATCTTGAAATATTTCAGATCCAGGCAACTGGTTGGTTGGAATTAGGAAAACTGCCATTTTTAAAGAGAAATTCACTGGTGTTGGCGAATATCTCCTTTGGTAAAATTTTAAGTGGTGATGTTCAGGACTCTGACTACGCTACGGATAATAGAAGTTTCGAATGGTCAAGATCGGTCAATGACGCTGATCAAGGTCTGACTGTTGATCTATCTGGTGCAATTGGACCAATATTTGAGTTGAATAAATTCAAAGGATTTTCTATTACTCCCCTGCTTGGCTATGGCTTCAATATGCAAGCACTATCAATGACCAACGGCGAGCAGACGATCTCAAATCCATTTATTCGCTGGTGGTTTTTTGGATCAGATGCTGAAATGCCACCCGCTGTCGGAAAAATATCAGGGTTGGATAGTTCTTATACCACATATTGGTATGGACCATGGGTGGGGACAAATATTGATTATCAAGCCAATGAAGAATTCAAAATAACTGTTGGTGCTGAATACCATTGGGTCGAGTTTTTTGCCCAAGCTGATTGGAACTTACGCTCTGATTTTACTCACCCGGTCAGTTTTGAGCATGAATCAAAGGGAACTGGTGTCGTCTGGAATATCAAAGGACAATATACGCTCAATGACAACTGGTCATGGCTGTTCAGTGGCAATATCCAGAATTGGGAAACTGAGAGTGGTACCGATAGAACCTTCTTTACTGACGGAACTGTTGGTTTATCCCGTTTGAATCAGGTGAGTTGGGATTCTTATGCCTTGACCACCGGGGTGCAATATCGGTTCTAGTGTCTCAACCACACGGGACACTATTTTTTCTTAAAATTGCTGCGGATCCAATAATGGAGCAGGGTCGCCAATAAGATCACGACAATAATCAGTCCAAATTTAGCAGATAAACTTTGTGCGTGCTGCCAGCTACTCCCCCCTAGATAACCAAGCCCTGGATAACAGATTCCCCATAAAATTGCGCTGATCAATGCGTAGCTGCAAAACGGTCGTCCTGGCAGACCAGAGAGCCCGGCAATGAATGGGGTGATGCCGCGAATCGGACCAAGGAATCGGGCAAAAAAGATACTCTTGCCGCCATGATCAACAAAAAACTGTTGCGAACGTTTGACCAGGTTATGATGTTTTTGAAAATTGCGTAACTTGAGAAGTTTTGAGCCATAATAAAATCCCAGCCAGAAGCTTAAGAGATCTCCTACTAAGGCTCCACCCGTTGTCACAAGAGCCAATGATATAAATGAACATTTACCGTGTAAGACTAAAAAACCTGCAAAAACTACCAGCGTACTCCCAGGAACCAGGAGGCCAATGACTGGTAATGATTCGCTGAAAGCGACCAGAAACAAAACCAACAAATATATAATGCCGTCGGGAAGAAATCCGATAAATTGTTGTAGCCAGCTTTCCATATCCATCCGAAGGGGACTGACTTTTGGTCTGTCCCAAGCTTTTGCGGTGCAAACCACTGCAGTTTCATAGCCCGTAAACTTTTGGGACAGCCCCCGATGAAACTGGGGACAGTCCCAAGTTGACTACAATGTTGCTTATCTACAGTCTCGGTTCAAACTTCTCCCGCCACTGATCAAAAATCTTCACTTTATTTTCACCGTACTTTTTAAGTTTATCACGAACTTCCTCGGGAGTTTTTTCCTGCTGACGATTTTTCTTTCCTTTGGAGTAAAATAGATCGGCATAGCAAATGATCTGTTCTTCAAGAGATTCCGGCCGCATATCTCGGGCGGGGAGGGGCAACTGTTGTTTATTGATTTCCTTAGCAGTTAACCCTACGCCAATATGGCGTTCACAAACTCTGGCGTGTTTGAATAACCCTTCCTGCTCCAGAATCACTTTTCCTTTTATCCCATGCTCAAGGTAAGAACCCTCTCCGTTGCAGCCAAGTTCAGGCGTATCGGTTTTGATCATCCCAATGTCGTGCAGCATTGCCGCTTCAGCAATAAATTTTAGATCGATGGCCTCACCTTGTGTTTGCAAATAGCGACCAATTTTCAATGCTCTGCGGGTGACTAGGCGGCTGTGAACCAAAAGAATCTGCCGTGCTTGCGGGTTATTTGCATAGTACTTATCGATAATCTTGGCGGGGAAGCACATTCTTTTCATTTTACAGTGGGTTTCGGGTAGCTATCAGGACGAATAACTTCGGTAAAACTGTCAACAATGTCTTGAAAAACTGGCAACAATTCATCAAATCGACTGGAAGGATAATCAAGTGAAATAATAAAATCATGCTGCTGCCCCAGCAATGCAATGGTCAGCAATCCTCGATTTTCATCATGACCCAGAAATTTTAAAGCTGATCCCGCTGCATGTTCAAAACGTTCCGCCTGTCCCGATTTTAATTCAGGCTTGTCAGCTAAATAGTGACTGAGCAAGTCAGGAAGATCAGTTGTGTCACTGCGGGAAAGACTTCTGATCAGCATGTGGCCGACATTGTCATTCTCTTTACCTGGATTTTCAACTATCCAGATTACGGTATCAGCTCGGTATTCTGGAGAGGACACAGGAATAACAGCTCTTTGCCAGTTCTGCGGATGTTTAATCGCAAAATTAAGTTTGGCATCAATATAAAGCTGTTCGCTAAATTCATTCATCTGAACTTTCTTGAGAAGAGATGATTGACACCCCAAAAGTGCTGGAACGAAGCAGATGAAGATGGCTAAGAAGAAAAAACGTCCACCAAGGCGTAGTTGTTTTTCAGGGGTGAAGGCATACATAAAGTATGTCGAGATCCTGAAAAACTGCTGCAACACCGGAGGTCGGATTTTTTGCGACGCCATCAATCTTCCCAATTAATGCAGGCTACCGGACAGTTATCCATCGCCTCTTCAATTTTTTCTTCGGTATCGCCAGTCGGATTATGAATACCAGCCAGATGTTCTGACACCATACGAAATACTTTTGGACAGATACGGGTACAAGTTTCGCAGCCGATACAGGCGTTTTGGTCAAGGTAGGGGATTCTGGACATAGAAAACTCCGTTTTCAGGGGATTAGGTTAAAAGTTAATTAGACTGAAGGCTGTGAGGCTGTAGGAAGGTTACTTCTCATTGATCGGAGTAGAGCACCAGTCTACAGCCTTACTTTCCTATTATTCATCATTTTGGCATCGTTTGACAAACCCCTTGTTTGTTTTTTTGAAATGATGTGGTAATTAGTAAATATCAATTATTATTTTTTAGAAGTGAGGATAGCAATTGGCAAAGTCTGTTGGTTTGCGGACAGAGGTTCTCATCACGTTGACACTGTTGCTTGGGGCAGCGTTGGTGCTGGGTGGCGTTATGATGCTGCACTTGATGGAGAAGAATCTGCTCGAAGAGCGGGTTGGGCAGTTGCGCTCATTTGCACAGGTTCTGGCAACTGTTTCACGTCAGCCACAAGGGGACTTGCCGGAGGATGTTGTTCTGGAAGAGAAACTGGTTTTACTGGCACAGTTACCAGATGATATCCATTGTGATGCTTGGTGGCTTTATGATCGAAATTTTAACTCAGTTGGTTCTTCTGTCACTGGTCAGGTCACACCATCTCTTGCAGCCCGCTTGCAGATGGTCAAACTCACTAAGAAATTACAGCAAAAAACTAATTATTCCACCCTGTTGAGTTTTTTTGAACAAGTAGAATCAACGACCCAGCTGGTTCTGCCGATCCAGTTTAAAAACTCTTTTTACGGGGTGATGGAACTCCATTTTTCACTTGCCGATATTCGTCTGAAGATCTTGGGTTCACTCCAAGTTTTGATTCTTTACATTGTCCTGTATGGGATTGTTCTCGTTCTTGCGGGCTATTACCTTATCTTGAAAAATATCATCCGCCCGGCTCAAAATCTACTGAAAGCAACCCAGGATGTTAGCTCCGGAAATCTGGAAACCCGGTTGCCGATTGCAGGCCCTGTCGAAATTTCTCAACTGGCAACTGCTTATAATCAGATGGTTGATGCATTGCGACAGAGTCATCATGAGACTGAACAGTACATTAGATCGCTAGAACAGACAAATCGAGAACTGCAACAAGCACGGGACGAATTGATCCGTAGTGAAAAAATGGCCTCGGTCGGGCAACTTGCTGCCGGTTTGGCTCATGAGATAGGAAACCCTCTTGCCGCAATAATCGGATATCTTGACTTGTTGAAACAGCGGATCGAGGTGGCATCGGACAGCGATATTCTGCAACGGGCACTTGTCGAAGCGAACCGGATCGATTTTCTGGTCAGGGAACTTCTTGATTTTTCACGACCGACTGCAAATGGTGTCACTGAACCTGTTGATATTGTAAAAGTTATGCGCTCATGTGTGCAACTGTTGAACAATCAGGGAACTCTGACAGGTGTTGACGTTGCTGATGAACTCCCCGCTTCTTTACCTGAAATCACCGGTGATGCAAATAAATTCCAGCAGGTATTTATTAATCTTCTGCTCAATGCGATTCAAGCTTGCGAGAAAAATGTAAAAATTACTCTGATGGCAGGGGAGAACAGCACAAATATTTGGTTGGTGATCAAGGATAATGGTTCAGGTATTGCCAAGGAAAATCTGAGCAGAATATTTGACCCATTTTACACAACCAAAGCCCCCGGTGAAGGCACAGGTCTTGGTCTGGCTATCTGTCAGCGGATTATAGAAGAGGCCGGTGGAAAAATTGAGATTGAGTCCTGTGTCGGGCGGGGCAGTTCTTTTAAGCTGGTTTTTTACGGTAGCTAATTTGCCGGTTGTGAGACCACCGTCTGTACGATATTCCCCCGTTGGGGAAATAATTTATGGTGTTTACGAACCCGATAGCGGGCGTGTCATAGAGCCGGTGGTTTTAACCACCGGTTGTGAGACCACCGTCTGTACGACATTTCCCCGTTGGGGAATAATGATGTGTATTCTGGGGTTTACGAACCCGATAGGGTGCATGTCATAGAGCCGGTGGTTTTAACCACCGGTTATGAGACCCCAAGATATTAGCCCTGAAGGGGCGACATTGAGAGAACATCAGTTTATTGAGGAGGTTGCAATAATGGCAAGCACATTAACCAATTTAATATATCACGTTGTCTTCAGCACTAAAGGTCGTGAACCGATGATTGTTCCATCTATCCGTGATGAGCTTTACCGGTATATAGGGGGAATCGTTAAGAATGAAGGGGGTATTATGCTTGAGATCGGCGGAATGCCGGATCATCTTCATCTGGTTGTCAAGCTTAAACCAACCCATGAATTGTCAAAGATTATGCAGAAGATAAAGGGGAACACCTCAAAATGGATTAACGGCCAAGGTAAATTAAAAGATAGATTTTCCTGGCAGGATGGTTATGGTGCATTCAGTGTCAGTGAATCTCAAGTTCCTATTGTTATTCGATATGTGAAAAATCAGGAAACTCATCACCGAAAACTTTCTTTTAAGGGTGAATTTATCCAAATTCTTGAGCGGAATCAGGTGGAATATGAAGAACGATATCTTTGGACGTGAGGACTGTTTCGATATCTTTTTTTACTGGATATAATGCTTCAATATTTGTAGACCGGTGGTAATTATCACCGGTGGTTGAAACCACCGTCTGTACGACCTTCCCCCGTTGGGGAAATAATTTATGGTGTTTACGAACCCGATAGCGGGCGTGTCATAGCGCCGGTGGTTTTAATCACCGGGAATTGAAAGGACGATATTGAACTGGAGACTCGGTGGTTTACCGGCACACGTGAAATGCATAATTACATGGGCGTCCCTATGGTTTTTTTTAGGGATGAATTTACCCTTATTCTTGAACGCCATCAGGTGAGTATGATGAACAATATCTTTGGCGATAAGGCGATTGTTGATTAACCAAAGATTGACAATTTTTGGATGGGTGTTATGGTTGGTCGAAAAGGGAGATTTTATCATGCATATTTCATTAACAACAGAACTTGAGGCAGCCATTAAGCAAAAAATCAAATCAGGTTACTACAACAACGCTAGTGAGGTTATTCGAGATGCGTTACGATTTTGGGAAACCAATGAAGAACTGGTCAACTACATGAAGCTTGAAATTTTACAAAAACGTTTAGCCATTGGAGCTGACCAGGCTGCACAGGGTGTGTTTGTCGATCAAACAGTTGGTGAAATTGTAGTTGAGTTTGAGAATGGTTAAGTATCGCCTGACTCCGGCTGCAAAAAATGATTTATTGGAGATATGGCAATACACGATTAAGGCTTGGGGTCATAAAAGGGCAAAGCAGTACTTATTTGACATCGAAACAAAACTTGAATTGCTTGCCATGAAGCCAGAACTTGGCAGAGTCAGACCAGAAATTAATCACAATTATTTTTCGTTTCCAGCCAGCAGCCATATCATTTATTACCTTAAAGCAGGAGATTATATCCAAATCATTGCTATTCTGCATCAGCGGATGGATATTGAGAGGCGCTTAAATCGGTGTGACGGTGGTTTGGACCGGTTGTTGTGATCACCGGTTGTTGCCGGTGGTTTTAACCACCGGGAATTGAAAGGACGATATTGAACTGGAGACTCGGTGATTTATCGGCGCACGTGAAATGCATGGGCGTCCCAATGCCTCATTCATTCATTGACACCCTTTAAATTTAAAGGTAGAGTTTGAAAATGAAGGATAAGAAGAGGCTTCTTGGGGCGAAAGTAGAATCCCTTATGTCGATGTTTCCTGCGGTTGCAGTCATTGGACCCAGGCAGTGTGGAAAATCGACTCTGGTTAAGAATGTTTATCCTGATTGGAAGTATTATGATCTGGAACGTCCTGACGACTATCAGTTGATTACCAGTGACCCTCTTGGTTTTTTTGCTCGTCAACGGGAAAAAGTAATTATTGATGAGGCTCAACAGTATCCGGAGTTGTTCAATGTTCTCCGCGGTATTATTGACCAGGATAGAAAAGTCTGCGGTCGGTTTCTGTTGACCGGCTCCAGCTCACCTGAAATCATTAAAGGTTTATCTGAAAGTCTCGCTGGTCGAATCGCTACTCTAGAACTCTGGCCTTTTAAAATGGTGGAGTTTTATGAAAAGCCCTTCCCCCCCATTTATGATTTATTGGTTGATCGAACCACCTCAATAGAGCAATTGGCACAACTAAGAACACAAATTACCCCTAATCAAATCTATGAGCATTGGCTGCAAGGCGGTTATCCTGAACCCAGAATAAAAAGTCAGGATAATCCCCTTTTTCACGGTTTGTGGATGGATGGTTATTTTTCTGATTATATCCGCCGTGATATCCAGCGCCTTTTCCCACGTCTTAATACCCATAACTTTAGACTTTTCATTCAAAGTCTCTCCTTCTACTCAGGCAACATCATTAACCAATCAGTTATCGCTAGGGCACTGGAAATAAGCTCAGTGACCGCACGGGAATATTTTGAAATACTTCACAACACGTTTATCTGGAGAAACCTGTGGAGCTTTGAAAAAAACAGTTTGAAAAAAGTACAGAAAATGCCCAAAGGTTTTTTTCGTGATTCAGGTATTCTTCATCACTTGCTTAAAATTGATGAAGTTGATCGGCTTCTTATCCATCCGACGGCTGGCACATCATTTGAATCGTTTGTCATCGAGGAGATCATCCGGGGGATACAATGTACTTTAAAAGCTGGGGTCGATTTTAATTTTTATCGAACCCGTGATCGGGCTGAGATCGATTTGATTATTGATGGCTCGTTTGGCTTCATCCCGATTGAGGTTAAGCTGGGAACCAAAATTAACCAGCGCATGCTTGGTTCGTTAAAAACATTTCTTAAAGAAACTGGATCACAGTATGGGATTCTGGTCAATAATTCTGAAAAAATTGAAATGGTTGCAGAGAATATTATTCAGCTGCCGGTTGGTTGTCTGTGAAATAGTGTGCCTGTGGTTGAAACCACCGTCTGTACGATCTTCCCCCGTTGGGGAAATAAATTATAGCGTTTACGAACCCGATAGGGGGCAGCCGGTGGTTTTAACCACCGGAAAGATGTTGGATTGATGGTCTCGATTTATCGGCGCACGTGAAAAGCATAATTACATGGGTGTTCCGCTGTTTTTCTCGCAAGGTTTTGTGTGGTAGAGCGGTTGAGCTTTTATGGAAGGCATAATGACATGGGCGTACTTCCCCCCCCCCCAGGATTTTGTCAGCTCATCTATTCGCGGTCAGGAGACCGCTCCCACGTAGGAGCGACATTCTTGTCGCGAAGAACTTAAAGCTTGCACCGATCCCAGTTTCTCACGGTATATGGGGGGATTTGTTAAGGATGAAGGGGGAATTGAACGGACGATATTGAACTGGAGACTCGGTGATTTATCGGCACACGTGAAAAGCATAATTACATGGGCGTCCCTTTGATTTCCATTTAATTGCCGCAGAAGCACAAGGTCATTTTAAGGTTGAGCACACCAGTATAAGCAAGAGTGAGTACCATGCACAATTATATGTCACTCCGGTTGGGTCAGATGGGCCGGATTTGAAAATAGAATTTGTAAATGATGTGGCGATGCATGAACGTCCCCTCCGCCATTCCACAGCGTGGCTAGTATAGAAAGCCAAATAAAAAAAGTGGAATCTCCTGTTTGCCAGCATATAAAATATCATCTTTCACCAAATACGATGTTGCAAGTTTAGTTTTAATCTGTTTTTTAGACTTACTCTTTCCGCCAATCTCAAAGTTTATATCATCTACAGTAAAGTCACCGATTTTACTGTAAAACAACTTAAGACCGCTATTTTCGATCATGGTAATAAAAAAAAGCTCACGTACTGTCCCTTTTTTATAGTCATGACCAATCTCATCAACGATTGCTTTATAGAGGTTTGGATTGTCGAGATATGTTTTTTCGGTTGTTTTAAGTAAATTTCCACTTGATTTATCTTCTCTGATTAAACGAATCAATCCAGTCTCTTGTAAAATATGTAGATAATTTTGCACGGTTTTATTGTCGAGTTCGATTTTCCTTGAAATGCTATTTCTATTTAATTCACCGGGTGGAATCGTTGCCATGTAGGAAATAATTCTTTTAAAATTTGGCAGATTGACTGTTTTTAATGCGTAGAAATTGGCAATGTCATCAAAAATTGTCTTGTCGATAATATTCAAAATCTTTTTATGGTAGGTGGTCTTATCTTCAAAAACAAATGGGTAATAGCCATAGTCAAGATACTCTTCAAAGTGACCACGAATCTTGGGGAAAGAGAGAATCTTTTTTACTGCGCAGCCCTGTCCAGCAATTATCTGGTTAAAATTAAGAGGATTGAAGTACTTGCCCTCTTTAAAATATAGATATTCTCGAAATGACATACCGCTAATTCTGAAAATAACCCCCCTGCGTGACAGATCGTACGTCCCTTTGGTCAGATCTAAACTTGAACTCCCAGAAAAGACAATTTTGATATCAGGATAAGAATCATAAAGATTCTTTAGCTCTTGATTCCAATTTTGATATTTGTGAATTTCATCAAAAAAGAAATAGCGCACCCCTTCAACTTCATAAAATTCTTCAACAAAGTCAATCAGTGAGATGTTTGAAAACAGGATATTGTCTAGTGCTGCATACACGCATTGATTACTATTTTTCATCTTCTCCTTAATGTATTGCAGCATTAAGGTTGTTTTGCCCGTTCCACTTGGACCAATCAAGCCTGTCAATCTTGAGTTGAGGTTGAATTGGTCGTACAAATAGCGGTGTGTTGAATGATTCACCGAGTTGAGCAAGCGATGATAGGTTGAAATAATTTTATTCTTCACTGGAATATACTCCATACTTTCTGTTGTCTTGTGGGAGTATATTCTATCTGGAGTTAACGGTCAACCTGACTTATTCGTTATAACCGCTAAAACTTGTCAATCGTGAGGCTTATCAGCTTGGAGTTTATTCAAGAAAAATATAATAACTTGGGCGTCCCTTTCCCCGACGTGGTTAAAACCACCGTCTTTACGACCTTTCCCCCGATAGATAATTCACCTTGTGTTGTCCTGAATGTATTACTATGATGGTATTACTAAAATTTACAACATTACAGGGAGGTATCAATGCGAGTGACAACTAAGGGGCAGGTGACAATTCCCCGAAATATCAGAGAAAAATTAGGTATTGCTCCAGAAACAGACATCGACTTCGAAGAAGATCAAGGAAGGTTTTACATTGTTAAAACTAGCAAACATAAACCGAGTAATAAATTTAAAAAATTTCGTGGCATAGCCACAGCTCAAATGACAACTGATGAAATTCTTCGTTTGACAAGAGACATATAATGAACGGTGTTTTGCTTGATTCCTGCATATTGTTGGATTTATTTACCAACGATCCTGACTGGGCAGACTGGTCTGAAAAAATCCTGGTTCAGTATAGTCAAACCAACACTTTATATATCAACTCAATTGTTTATACTGAGGTGTCGATGGGGTTCAATCAAATTGAAGAATTAGAAGCAGCTATTGAACAGATAGGGATAAAAGTTCTAGAAATTCCACGTGAGGCTCTTTTTTTAACAGGAAAAGCTTTCCTGAAATACAGAAGAAATAGGGGCACCAAAAACGCACCATTGCCAGATTTTTTTATAGGGGCTCATGCGACAGTATCGTCTTTTCATTTAATTACGAGAGATGTGAGCAAGTTTAAAATATATTTTCCCCAAGTGAAACTGATACATCCTCAATAATAGTATTGCGTCAAGATAAGAACTATTAAATGTATTATGCCCCCCGATAGTCTCCCACGGGCAATAAAAAATATTGCTGAGGATATTCTCTATGGGAGAAGAAATTCATTATCCCGTGGTTAAAACCACCGTCAATACTGTCACTAAAGTTTTCCGGTGGTTGAAACCACCGGCTGCACGACCTTCCCCCTTTGGGGAAATAAATTATGGGGTTTACGACCCCGATAGGGGGCGTGTCATAGAGCCGGTGGTTTTAACCACCGGTTGTGAGACACCAAGGATATTAGCCCTGAAGGGGCGACATTGAGGGGATGTCATTTAATAGGGGGGAATTGAACAGACGATATTGAACTGGAGACTCGGTGATTTATCGGCGCACGTGAAAAGCATAATTACATGGGCGTCCTCACCAGGTTACCAGATAAGAGATACTGAATATTTTTTAAAAATAGAATCAGTAGAAAGAATGGGCATATCTTCAAGGGTACTTTGAGCGATCAGCAATCGGTCGAAGGGGTCTTTATGGAGTTGCGGTAATTCGTGGATAAATAGTCCATGCTCAAGCTGTATTGGCATGGGCGTGAAATTATTGATTTGAATTTGTTGTTTTATGAATTTGTGGGGATGCTCTGGTAGGGTTAATTTTCCGATACTGCATTTTATTGCCATCTCCCAGGCACTTACGGCACTGAAATAGATGGTATTATCGGGATCAACAATAAAGTCATGGGCGGTAGCGGATAGCTCTGGTTTATCAAGCACCCACCAGACAAATGTCTGGGTATCCAACAGAGCGTTCACTGGTAGAAACGATCCAAAAGGTCATCCGGAAGGGGATCGTTAAAATGATCACTTATGCTGACCATCCCTTTCGCACTGCCGGATTTTCTGGGTTTGGGAGGCGGTGCTATCGCAACCAATTTTGCCAGTGGTCGACCCGCTTTGGCAATAATGATCTCCTCCCCCTGATTTGCCCGGGCGACCAATTTTGAAAAATTTGTTTTAGCCTCATGGATATTGACCTGCATGTCCGTCAAGTTAAACCATAAAATGGACTAAGTCAATCTTTTGTCGTTTAGCAGGGCATGGTGTTGGACTCAATGTTGAAAAAGAACATCAGGGGGTTGCTTCTCCGCAAGAAGAAAGAAGATAAACTTTCTTTCGAAGATACATATCGGGCGATGGCCACTGAAAGCGAAGACTGGAAAGACTTGAGTGTGACAATTTCTGATGGGCTTGCGGGGGAAGGCTTTGACAATTTCAAGGCATGAAATTTATTTTGCAGATCTAAGCCCAACCGTTGGTAGTGAAATTAATAAAATGTGGCCAGTCGTTGTTGTCAGCCCGGATGCAATGAACAAAAATCTTGAAACCACTTGTCATTTGTCCATTGATTTCAAAACTAC
>JASFYS010000132.1:0-7919 GCA_045047095.1 Desulfuromusa sp.
GCATGGACAGAGGAGCAGGAAGCAAAATTCCCGGATATCCTGAAAAAAGGGCATGGCAATGGTGTGACCGATATTCACCTGCTGAGCCGGGACGAAATTCTGGAACGTGAACCTCATCTGGCAGACACCATTCGTGCTGCCATCCATGTCCCACGCGAGTACGTTATCGATCCCTGGTCGACGCCCCTTGCCTATCTACAGCAAGCTCTGGAAAATGGCGGGCAGGCTCTCTTTAATGCGGAAGTAACAGGTGGCATTTTTGATGGTACCCGTTGGTCGCTAAATACCAGCCGGGGGCAGGTACAAGCGCACCAGGTTATCAATTGTGCCGGGCTCTACGGTGATATTGTTGATCACAATGTTCTTGGCCACAGTGATTTCACCATTAAACCCCGCAAAGGGCAGTTTGTTGTCTTTGATATGGCGGCAAGCAAATTTCTCAGTTCGGTTATTTTGCCAGTTCCGACCGAAAGAACCAAAGGGATTGTTCTGTTTCCAACCATTTTTGGAAACATTGCTGTCGGGCCAACTGCTGAAGATCAGGACGGTCGGGATGATGCTTCGGTTGATAAAGAAAACCTGGAAGCTCTCCGCGCCCAGGCAATAGAAAAAGTTCCGGCGCTTGCCAACGTTCCAGTGACAGCCACCTACGCTGGAATCAGGCCGGCAAGTGGAGAAAGAGAATATCAGGTGATTGAATACGCTGATCGCAATTGGATCACCCTTGGAGGCATCCGCTCAACCGGTCTGACATCCTCCCTCGGTCTGGCTCAACATGTTCACCAACTCCTCTTGCACCAGGGGACTCAATCTACCCCCATCGAAAATCCGGTGATCCCTCAGGTTCCGAACCTGGCGGAGCATCTTCCCCGTGACTATGAAACTCCGGGGTACGGCGAAATTGTGTGTCATTGTGAGATGGTCACCGAGCGTGAAATCAAAGCAGTGCTGGACGGCCCGCTCCCAGCAGGGAGTCTTGTGGGACTAAAAAGACGAACGCGTGCGACCATGGGTCGATGTCAGGGGTTTTACTGCTCAGCCCGGCTGGCTGAATTGACCAAGGGAAAGTTTGCTGAACCCCTTGGGGTTGGAGATGCCGATGACTGATGCCTGCAAACACGAAAGTTGCGATGTAGCGATTATCGGTGCCGGTCCGGCAGGGCTTTCTGCGGCGATAGAACTGAAAAAAGCGGGGATTGTATCGGTTGTGGTGCTGGAGCGTGAATCAGAGGCCGGTGGCATCCCGCGTCATTGCTCCCATCCACCCTATGGCCTTCGTGAGTACAAATGGATCATGACCGGTCCTTCTTATGCAAAACGGCTGGTTGAGAGCGCTCGAAAAAGCGGCGTTAATATCACCCTGAAAACCACGGTTACACGACTGGAACCCGGTGGAATCCTGACTATTGCTGCACCGGAAGGGCTGAGAAAACTCAGTGCAAAACGGGTTCTCCTCGCTACAGGGATCCGTGAGACTCCCCGTTCTGCAAGGTTTGTCACTGGTGGCCGTCCCCTCGGGATCTGCAATACTGGCGCTCTCCAATCAATGTACTATCTGAAGAAACTGATTCCGTTTCGTCGCCCCGTTGTCGTTGGCACAGAAATCGTCAGTTTTTCAGCACTCTCCACCTGTAAAAAAGCTGGTATTCAACCGGTTGCCATGCTTGAAGAAGCACAACGACCAAGCATCCGCTGGCCAATCCACTATGCAGCACGGCTATTTAAGACACCACTGTTACTGAATACCAGAATCGTCAATATTCTTGGCAACAATCGTGTCAATGCGGTTCAGGTTGCAGATAAAAATGGAGCTCACCGCACACTTGATTGTGATGGGGTTCTTTTCACCGGACAGTTTACTCCAGAATCAACCCTCGCCCGCATGAGTCATCTTGAACTCGACTATGCTTCGCAGAGTCCAGTTGTGGATCAGTTTAATCGTTGTTCTGATCCTGTCTATTATGCCGCTGGCAATGTTTTGCAACCGGCCGATGACTCCGCTCACGTTCCCTATTACTATACTGCCGACAACCTTCCGCAACCGGTTGATGTTGCTGGTCAATGCTGGCATGAGGGGCAGAAAACGGCGCAATGGATGGTCAATGATCTGGGTGGAAAGTTACCCGCGCCATCTAAATAGCAAGATTGACGAGAAAAGCGACCAGAACAAAACTTCTTGCAATCCCCTTAGTATTTACTATCATTTAATAATATCAGGAGTATTGTTGATATGAAGCAGATAATGTTCCCTTGATTCTAAAGAGGTCTCACATGGCATTTGTCAGTATATTTAAAAATAGCACTGGAATTGAAAAAGAAATCGATAGCTTTTTGAATCTCGCCAGCGAGTCTGGGTTGATTTTTGTCCAGGGGATAGATGCTTATCTCATCAACCAAATTGATACCTTCAATGAGCACCTTACTCATATTGTTGAGACTGAGAAGGAAGCTGACTCGCTACGCCGCTCAATTGAAGATCTGCTCTACCGGAAAACGTTGATCCCCGAATCGCGCGGGGATGTCCTGGAATTGATTGAGCGGATGGATTCTGTCCTGGGTCGCTTCAAAGGGGTGATGTTCCGAATCGAAATCGAACGACCACAAATTGACATAAAATTTCACGATGATCTGAAAAGCTTGATCAACTGTGTCATTCAGGCCGTGGAAGCCGTGACCCTGTCACTAAGAGCGTACTTCAAGGATATTTCTCAGGCCACCGACCATATCCACAAGGTTGCCTTCTGGGAAACTGAAGCAGATAAAGCAGCGACCCGACTGCAAAAAGCTATTTTTAACGATGCCGAACTGGGACTAGATTTAAAACTGCAACTCCGTGATCTCTCCAGAAGCATCGATAAAATAGCCGATCAAGCTGAAGATCTGGGTGACAGCCTCGCCATCTACGTCATCAAGCGTTCACTCTAATGTTTCTATTCTTCCTTTCTAGCGGGATGTTTCTCGGCTGGTCTCTGGGTGCAAACGATGCCTCCAATGTTTTTGGTACAGCAGTCGGTTCGCGAATGCTCAAATTTCGTACCGCCGCGATTTTATGCTGTATTTTTGTTATTCTGGGAGCCGTCATCAGTGGTGCGGGAGCAACCCATACCCTTGGAAAACTGGGAGCCATCAACGCAGTTGCCGGGGCTTTTGTCGTCGCATTTTCTGCCGCGATAAGTGTCTATCTGATGACCCTGGCACGCTACCCCGTATCGACATCACAAGCAATTGTCGGGGCAATCGTCGGCTGGAATATTTTTACGGGATCACCGACCGACAGCACCGCTCTCTCCAAAATAGTCATAACCTGGATTGCCTGCCCGATTTTATCCGGAGTCATTGCGGTGGTGTCGTACAAAATTGTTTCCTACTTCATCCTGCGGTGGAAAGTTCACATGTTCAAACTGGATGAAATGACCAGATACGGACTTTTACTGATGGGAGCATTTGGCGCTTTTGCGCTGGGAGCTAATAATATTGCCAATGTGGTCGGGGTATTTCTCCCGGTTTCTCCGTTTACCGAGATAGACCTTTTCTGGGGACTCAGTTTTAACCCCGCCCAACAACTCTTTTTTCTCGGCAGTTTGGCCATCGCTATCGGGGTGATGACCTATTCAAAACGGGTTATGGATACGGTCGGTAGCGGAATTTTCAAGCTTTCACCAGTGATGGCTCTGGTCGCCGTTTGGGCTCACTCAGTGGTTCTTTTCCTGTTTGCCTCACAGCGACTGGAACAATTGCTCCTCAATCTGGGACTACCAACGATTCCCCTGGTACCGGTCTCCAGCTCTCAGGCAATTGTCGGCGCGGTTGTTGGGATGGGACTATTGAAAGGGGGACATAATATCCGTTGGCGGACCGTTGGGGGAATTGCCGGCAGCTGGATCACCACCCCTATATTCGCCTGTTTAATCAGCTTTATCCTCCTGTTTATTATCCAGAATGTCTTCCAGCAGACCGTTTATCTGCCTTAAATAATTTGTAGGGGCGCTGCTTGCCGCGCCCCGATTGTCGGACAAGGGCGCGGCAAGCAGCGCCCCTACATTTCATCCTACTGCGATTTCAAATTGCTCCAGATGAAATCCTGGACGGGAATTAATCGAAACCGTACGCCCGTAACGTTGCTCCAATTCGTCTAATCCACAACGTTCTTCATCAATCAGCAAACCGGTCACTTCCGGGTGAGCCAACAAGGTCACATTTCCAGCAGACAAATCAGCCATTTCACGATGGAGCTCCCGGAGAATTTCGTAAATAATTGTCAATTTTGCCCTGACATAACCTCTCCCCTCACAGTAAGGACAAGGTTCACAAAGGGTACGGCCAATACTCTCCCGCACCCGTTTGCGCGTCATCTCGACCAGCCCAAGCTCCGAAATCTTTAGAATATTGGTTTTATTCTTATCCTGTTTCAGCGCTTCTTCCAAGGTAGCATGGACCTTTTCACGATGAGCTTCTTTATCCATATCGATAAAATCGATGATGATCAAACCACCGATATTACGTAAGCGGAGTTGAAAGGCAATCTCTTTAAGAGCTTCTAAATTCGTTTTAAGAATCGTATCTTCAAAATTATGTTTACCAACATAGCGTCCGGTATTGACATCAATGGCAACCAATGCTTCCGTCTGCTCGATAATGATAGAGCCGCCACTCTTCAACCAGACTTTACGCCCTAAAGAACGAGAAATTTCCACCTCAAGCCCATAGGCATCAAATATCGGTTCATCACCCTTGTAAAGCTCAATACAATAGTTCAAGCGTGGCATAAACGTCCGCAAAAAACGGACAATTTTGTCGTACTCCTCAACATTATCGACAACAATTCTTTTGACATCTTCAGTCAGAATGTCACGTAGCACCTTGCTGGTAACATCCAGGTCAGAATGGATCAGGCTGGGTGCGCTGACTTCGTCAATCCCACGGCTGAGGTTTTCCCAGAGGCCAACCAGAAATTCCATATCATGCCGCAGATCGGCATCACTTTTACCTTCAGAAACAGTTCTGACAATAAAACCAGTACCTGGAGCCCGCATCGAATCGATACTCTGACGCAATCGTTCACGCTCCTCTTCACCTTCGATTCGCCGCGAAATTCCAACGTGATCCACCGTCGGCATATAAACCAGATGCCGTCCCGGCAAGGAAATATGTGACGTAATCCGTGCCCCTTTGGTGCCAATGGGTTCTTTGGAAATCTGTACCAGCAGTTCCTGCCCCTCAGTGAGAAGGTCTTCAATCGGTGGAAGGGAGATTATTTTAGTACTCTCCCCCTGGTCAGGAAGTTGATCGTCCCCCTCGATTGTTCTTTCAACCTGTTCCATTTCATCCATAACATCAGCAACATATAAAAAGGCCGCCTTTTCCAGACCGACATCAACAAATGCTGCCTGCATTCCGGGCAAAACCCGGATAACTTTACCTTTGTAGATATTCCCAACAATTCCCATTTGCCGATCTCTCTCAATATACAGTTCAGCAATATGGCCACCCTCAAGCAAGGCAACCCGGGTTTCGTGGGAGGTAGTGCAGATGACCAACTCCTTCGTCATGATTTTTCTCCTAGTTTCTTTTATCTAATATGGTTAAAGTGAAAATTTAAAAGACTACTTTTTAACGGAGAAACACAGAGTTGGAGAGTCGGAGAGAAAAACCAGAACAATTAACTTTGCCACCAAGACACCAAGAGCACCAAGAAAACCTTAAAATCTTTTTTGGGTTTAAGAACAAAAAACGGCTTTGACCTTCTTGGCGAATTTGGTGCCTTGGTGGCTATCCTTGTTTTTAACGGTTTTGATTTTCTCTCTGTCTCTCTGTCTCTGCGTCTCTCCGTTGAAGCCTTTGGTTTTCTCCGTGTCTAGTGGTTATCAGCCCTTCAAAGTGATCCCGGTTTTTCTCACCCCCAGCTGGCGGATCGTTTCAACATCCAGGTCGAGCAATTTAGCAGCGACCTGTAACGGACTCCCCTTCACCAGCACAATCTCTAACTCATCATTAATGTGAAGAAGTTGCAGAACATCCGGCCGGATATCAACCTGCTTCACAACCTCTTTTTTAACCCGCGAAATCATAATCTGTTCTGCAGCTAAAAAGCCACTGATTCGTTTATCCAGATCCTCTGGAGCCGGAACCGGCAAAGTGACACGATAGTCACTGGAAGCAACTGCTGCCGAAGGAGATGGGGCTTTCCAGGGAATAACTTTACCTGCAATTATTTTGAACCCATCAGGAAGTTGAACGTTAAGATCAGCAATAACCTTATCTATTGGAACAGAAAACAAAAGTTCCAGATCGATCAGCTCTGCTTCACTGGACACCCCCATCGGCAGAGCCTCCAGGTAAGAAATCTTCGGCAGCGGATGAAATCCCTGAGAAAAGCGAATCGGGAGCTTCGCCCGCCGCACCGACCGCTGAAACATTTTCAGATATTCAAGGTGTCCAACCATTCTAGCACGACCGAGTTTACTCAAGGTTAGACGCACCCGGGTCAGCTGCTCACTGGCAGCAGTTTTTTCCTCCGTTTCAGCCGCAGACGCTGTCACCGCTGTTGGTGTTGATTTGGTCATCCGCATCCGCAGCTCTTCAAAATCACAAACCTCACAACCGTGGCACACCCCATCACGACAATCAAGGGTCGCCGCGCCTGCAAAAGATTTACGCCGTTCAGCCAGAAAGAACCGCTTGGGTACCCCGCAGTCTATATGCTCCCAGGGGAGAATTTCATCCTCATCGCGCTGGCGCAAATACCAGCTTGGATCAATATTACAATCAGCAAAAGCTTGTTGCCATTGACTAAAATCAAAACATTCCCACCAGCCATCGAAGCGGCAACCAAGCGCCACAGCTCGCTCAAGAACAGCTGATAGGCGCCGATCACCACGGGCAAAAACCCCTTCCAAAAAGGACGATTCTGCTCCATGATATTTAAAGCGCAGTTTTTTCTGCCTTAGCCCGTCGCGCAGAATCCGCTGTTTGCGCAGCGTTTCATCAATACCAATTTGTGCTTCCCATTGAAACGGTGTATGCGGCTTGGGGACAAAAGTTGAAACAGCGACGTTGACATCGTTGCCACCGGTTCCCTTGCCACTCTTTTTAACTTGTGCAGCAAGATCGATCAGCTCCTGTAAGTCGGTGTCGGTTTCTGTTGGCAGACCCATCATGAAGTAGAGTTTGATCAACCGCCAGCCGAGGTGAAATGCGTTTTTAGTCGTTTCGAGAAGATCGTCAGCACTGATCCCCTTGTTGATAACCCCTCTCAGTCGCTCACTTCCTGCTTCAGGTGCGAGGGTAAAACCGGTTTTACGAACTTTCTTGACCTCATCCATCAACGCTGGAGTCAAGGAACCAACCCGCAGACTGGGGAGAGAAACCGAAACTTTAGCGGCGGCATATTTGTCCATTAACTGCTGCAACAGCGGTTCAATACAGGTATAATCTCCACTCGACAGAGAGAGGAGAGACACCTCTTCATACCCTGAATTCTGCAGTGATTCGGCAATCAGCTCTTTAATTTTTTCGGGACTCCGCTCACGCACTGGACGATAGATATAGCCAGCCTGACAAAACCGACAACCACGGGTACAGCCGCGGGTGATTTCCATGGCAATTCGATTATGAACCGTCTGCATAAATGGAATAATTGGTCGGGTTGGAAAAGGGGCAACTTCAAGATCATTGATAAAACGTCTTCGAACCTTGTCATATCCCTGCCGAAGAGGGGTAATTTTGTCGATACAACCATTGGGTTGATAGCTGACGTCAAAGAACTCAGGGACGTAAAAACCTTCGCGGCTTGCTAACTGCTGTAATATTTTTTTGCGGCTCCAGCTCTCTTGCTTCGCCTGACGCGCCAATGTGACCAACTCAACGACCGCCTCTTCTCCATCGCCAATCAAAGCAACATCAAAAAAATCAGCCAGAGG
>JASFYS010000133.1:0-5389 GCA_045047095.1 Desulfuromusa sp.
ACCACGACCTTTAGTGTTTTGTTCATCGTTGGTATCGTAATTGGAGTGTTGCTTTGGATTGCCTCTAAGGTCTATCGATTGATGACTGAAAGAAATAACTGTCGCTTGGGTCTCGATGCAGAAATCGCGGTAGGTCAGGAACTTAACCAGCTTATGTTCAATGGGTTTCGCGTTTATCACGATTTTCCGGCGGAGAATTTCAATATCGATCATATCGTGGTTGGTTCGACAGGCGTCTATGCTGTTGAGACGAAAGGGAGGACAAAGACAGTTAGGAAAACAGGAAAGGTTGATGCGACTGTCGTTTACGATGGAAAGTCGCTGCAATTTCCCAGTTGGTATGAAACTGAACCATTACTGCAGGCACAACGGCAAGCCGACTGGCTCAGAAAATGGCTAACCAGTGCAGTTGGTGCGCCGGTGTATGTACAGGCGGTTTTGGCTCTCCCTGGATGGTATGTTGTGCGTAAAGTTGATCGACCAATAAAGCTGATCAGTGGTAAAGAAGCTTATTCCCTGGCAAAACCAAGCGGTATTAACCTGAGTCCTGACATGATTCAACGGATTGCCCATCAGGTCGAACAGCGTTGCCGCGATGTTGAGCCGGTCGCTTATCGAAAAGAAAAGTGAGCACAATACCGTTAAAGAAAGTGTAAACTAATGGATTTTAACACCTTGAAAAGCTACCTGATAAAAAAGCCCGGTGCTGTCGAGGAGTTTCCTTTTGATGCTGTCACCCTGGTGATCAAGGTCAGCGGTAAAATGTTCGCCCTGGTCGGTATAAACGATGATCCGCTGCGCTTGAACCTCAAGTGTGATCCGGGCAAGGCTGAGATTTTGCGCGAGATCTACCCGGCTATCCTGCCGGGGTACCATATGAATAAGCGCCACTGGAACACTATCATTCTTGATGGTTCTATTGCCGACACCGAAATCCAATCGATGATTGATGATTCCTACGCCTTGGTGGTCAAGGGGTTGCCTAAGCCAAGCGACCGGTTTAATGAGAGAGTTTGGGGGATATAAGGACAAATGGGTGCCTTCCACTTTTTATCTTCTCCCTGCTGAGGGTACGTCTATTAACTGCAAAATTTCTAAGCGGTGAGGCTTGCTTCCGTGCATCCCTACGATAAACTTTCCCTGAAACACCCTCAACCCCAACAAGGAGCTCTGCTATGTCTGGACTGTTTCTGAGATGGCTTATCCTCTCCGCTGCTATTATGGTTTCCGCCTACCTCTTTCCTGGCATCGAGGTGGGTGGTTTCGGTACTGCGCTATTTGCCGCACTGACTCTGGGTATTCTAAACGCCTTTTTCCGGCCGATCCTGATCATCCTCACCCTGCCGATCAACATTCTTACCCTCGGCCTCTTCACCTTTGTCATCAATGCCTTTCTGTTGATGATGACCTCCGGAGTTATCGGCGGTCTGCACGTGGCCGGATTCGGCTCTGCGCTCCTCGGTTCGCTGATCATCAGCCTGGTAAGTTGGGGACTCAGCTCGTTCATCAGTGACCGCGGGCGGGTGGAGCAGGGGACGCAGTTTACAAATCCCCATTCTCTCTCTTAAATAAAAAGTTGGGTCTATTTCCCACAGCTTGCTGCGGGGTAGTTCATTTCAGAAGAGTTAATACCGGAGTCAACTCACAAGAATTTTTTGTCAGTTTGCCAGGATGGCAAACGGCAAGTCGAATGGCTGTTGGATTTCTACTACCTCGATATGATTACCTCCTGATCTTCAATAAGTCGCAGAAAAAATTTCAGGACGCGGCCATGCTGCGTCGATTGATTGTCAATCTTATCGGCAACGAAAACTGGTCGGTGATGGGTGCCGATGTCAAAGGCTATGCCCACGAAGGGCTGCTGGAAGAGTCGCGAGTGGTATAACATTGAGAGGGCTATAGCTGTTGAACATATTTGTACCAACTTAGAGCCTTTTTATGTATTTTGTTGGTACAAAAACTTGTACCACATTATTGTGAATAGTGTTAAGTTGTTGGTACAAATCTGGGGAGAGCCATGTCCGCCAAAAAAAAAGATCAGTCTGTATTTAATATGTTGAAGGCAGAACGGAGCCGCTGTCTTGACGTTGCCGAACGTCTGAGTTGTGAAATTGACAAACTACCCAAGGGCTCATTGGGGGAGCGCAAAGTCAAAAGTGGTGACAAGACGTACGTCTATCCCTGTTTGCGCTATCGCGAAGGGAAAAAAGCTACCTACGAGCACTTGTCACGTGAAAGAGCTGAAGAGCTCAAGCCAGTACTGGAGCGGCGGAAAAAACTTGAATTGAGCCTCAAGGCGAATAAAAAACGTATTGCAACTCTCGATGCTATTTTGAGAAAAGGCTGAAGCCTAATGGAAATACGGTGCAAACAGTCACCATTTATCAGACCGGTCGATGACTTGTTGGCCCCATCCTCTGTAAGTATTCCTGCGTGGCAGATCACGGCACAGCCACTCCCCTTTATCGATATACTCTTTCTTTGCCCCGTAACAGTGTCCGTTGATAGTTATACTTTGAAAATTCCTTCACCGGAAGCAATCATGGTACATAAACTCATTATTGCGCAGCGGCGTACCGGACGGGAAAAGGAATTGAAAAAGCAAAAAGATTTGCAACAGTGTTCGTCCTTGGAAGAAATAGTTCGTGTCGGGGAAGTGCAACGAATTTTGCAGGAAAGGCGTTTTTCGAAAGATGTGCGGAAAGAGATTGTGAAGTCTTGCGAAGAAGCTGTTTTGTCAAAAGTTGACTTGGGTCTTTCGTGGACATAACCTGCTGCACGCCGCCCCCCAAAAAGTATCAACCTAGAGGGCTTACGATTCTCCACGAAGATAAAGATATTCTGGTCATCGACAAACCATCCGGGCTACTCACCATCGGCAGCGATCGCAATAAGTCACGCACGGCGCACTATCTGCTCAACGATTACGTGCGTAAGGGCAACCCAAAATCGCGCCAGCGGGTGTATGTCGTTCATCGCCTCGATCAAGCGACTTCAGGCCTGCTCGTTTTTGCCAAAAGTGAGTCCGCCAAAAACTTTCTTCAAGATAATTGGGATCAAACTGAAAAACACTATCTCGCTATCATCCATGGACAGATGACCAAAAAACAGGGGACGATGACTACTTCCCTCGTCGAAAACAGTGCCAACAATGTTTATTCTACCGCTGATGTAAACACCGGTAAGCTTGCCAAAACCAGCTATAATGTGATCCAGGAGAAAAAGGAATTCAGTTTGGTCGACATTCACCTCTTAACCGGTCGAAAACATCAGATCAGGGTTCATTTTGCCGAGATCGGTCGTCCGGTTGTTGGCGACCAAAAATACGGAAGTGAGCCTCGCAACTCAAAAAGGTTGTACCTGCACTCAAAATCGCTGAAATTTATTCACCCTTTCAACAAAAAAATGATGAGCTTCGTTTCTGCAATTCCAGAGGATTTTATTCGTCTGATGGGTAAGAGATGATAAAAAAAAGCTACTTTATTCTAAGGATCAATCCATGACCAAACTCGATGATGCCATCAAGCTCTGTACTGAAGATGCGAAAAAGCAGTCGCAATTTTATGATCTGTTTCTTAATTCCCTTTTCTATGTCCCGGTAATGGAGGAGGAAGACAACCCGATTCAGGAAAATGGAGCGCTGCCGCTGTTGGTCGAGGCAAATGACAAGACCTATCTGATGTTGTTTGATACCATTAGCCGATTGACAGATTGGGCGGATGATGAGGCTAAATATCTTACCGTAGCTGGTCATGGTATAACGGAGATGTCTTCAGCAAATATCTACTGGGTACTGAACTATGGTACTGATCACCAGAAATTTTTTGAACCCAAGGAGATTGAATGGCTCAAAGTTGTTGTTCGCAAAACTAAAGAGAAGGGTCAAAAACAATCGACAGCAGATGATCTGGATCGTCAAGAGGGCTGAAGAATAATGATAAGATACAGGAAAAAACCGCGTAAATGCCCTGAATGCGGTTCCCCCAGGGTCGCAACAATTCTTTATGGAAATCCGGCGTTAACGGCAGGCTTGGAAGAGAAGCTTGCCGATGGCAGGATAGTTCTAGGAGGGTGCACCTTTGAAAGGGACGTACCAGCCTGGCACTGTGTTGAATGTGGTGCAGATTTCAACAAAGTTGTTAGTGGTTGAGAGGCGTTACTGTTCATGGTGCCGTGAAAGCGGCAGGACATCGAGACGTGAAGAGAAGAAAGCTTTCAAAGTGTTTAAAAAAAATTGTTTTAGGCTTTAGATATAAACTCCGGGATTATCAGCAACTGAAAAGAGCTTAAACAGCAAAAGAGCAGGGAATTATAGGGTGTACCGTAAAAGTGGAATGATTATGATGTTGATCACTGTAGCGATTGGTCTCTGTACCGCAACAGTTGTCAGTGGACAGATGTACCGGTGGGTCGACGCCAACGGACAACTTCATTTTTCCAATTCACCGCAAGATGTTCCCGATGAAATACGTAATAAAAACAATGAGTATCAGCCTGATAGTTCAAGTATAACTATAAATGATAGAATAGGTGAGTCTGCTAACAATCAAACTCATTCTGGGGGTCTTCAGTTAAGTGAAAAATCTCAACAGATAAATACAATATCCATTCCATATACCGCCAGGGAGGGCTACGCAAATCGGGTCATTATTGATGTAACTTTCAATGGTCAGGTCACGGTACCAATGATGGTTGATACCGGTTCTCCCGGGTTGGTTATTTCCAATGATCTGGCTGATCAACTCAACTTGTTTGATGAAGAAGGTAGCAGGCTCATGGTGGTCATTTCCGGAATTGGTGGCCGCCAAATTGCGACTAAAACCATTATCGACAAATTATCGATGGGAGGAATAACTGAAAAATTCATTCCGGCCCATATCGTTTCCGGAGTGTCCTCAACTCACTATCAAGGACTGATCGGGATGGATGTCTTATCAAGTTACACCATGACAATCGATCCGACCCAACACCGACTGGTGGCAAACCTGATTCCATCCGCAAAAAAAATGCCAGCAGGGCGTAGCAGATCCTGGTGGCAAGCAAACTTCAAGGAGTTTGGCTTTTATAACGAGTATTGGAAGCAACAGGAAGAGCTGATCGGGAAGAGTGGCTCACCATACGCAAGACTTTCTACCAGCAAACAAAATAAGATCAAGAATTTCATCCTGCAGCAGAAAAATAAAGCAGATGAGTTGTATGACAAACTGGAACGCTATGCGCGTGAAAATAGTGTACCACGTCACTGGCGGCGGTAACTGTGACTTAACCCTGATCATCTTCAAGAGGGGTGACTTTGTGAGAGTTGTGCAAGAAAGAGAATAGCGAGGTCATGGATTGACCCCGCTATGGGTTGACGTAGTTCTAACGTCGCATAATATATAGAAAGTTG
>JASFYS010000134.1:0-4972 GCA_045047095.1 Desulfuromusa sp.
AAAAGTCCTATGGATATATACGAATCAATTTTGACCAGACACTTGATAACAGATCAAAGGGGCTTCAGGCTAAGCTGTAGAAATTTTCACAACCGCTAAGTTTTGATAAACGTGCCGAGTGTTGTTTTGCAGGGATTATAATGAATAATGGCTTTCTGATACACCTAACTGCTGAAAACAATCTGGAGCAATACGTCGGTCATTTGCAAAGCAACTGATGACCCTAGCTATCACGGCACAAAATAAGTTATACATGAAAAATTAACTTACTTAATTCCTTCAATCTACAAATAATTGTAGAATTCATGGATAGACCCAATACAGCATATTACCCTATCGGCATTGACTCTAAGGAAAGCCCTTGGATACACGATTTTTGGAAAGCTTGATTGCGGTTGTGGAGTGTGGCTCAATTGCTGGTGCTGCACGGATGCAGGGGTTGACTGCTGCGGCTATCAGTCAACGCATTCAAGCATTAGAACGAGATATTGGCTGTGAGTTATTGTCACGTGCCGCCCATACTGCAAAACCAACGGATGTCTGCCTTAGTCTTATTCCACGGGCTCGCAAACTTGTACGTGCTGCAGAAGCACTTAAAGATGATATAGATGCCTCGGGACTTTCGGGTACGCTACGGATAGGTGCAATCTCAACCGCTTTGACCGGTTTGTTGCCCTCGGCACTACGGAAACTTGCTGAAATTGCCCCGCAGGTTAAACCTCTTATCACACCGGGAACCTCACAAGTGCTATATGACGCATTGCTCTCGGAAAATCTGGATGCGGCGATTCTGGTCGAACCACCTTTTCATAGAGCGAAAACGCTGGATATTGACACATTGAGGAAAGAACCATTGCTGCTTTTATCCAAAGCTGCGGATGCCCGTTCGTTGGGTGAAATACTCACTACGGAACCCTACATCTGTTATGACTCCAGATCTTGGGGGGGGCGGTTAGCAGAGCGATATCTTACCGAGAACGGTCTGCATCCAGTCACTTTATGTGAACTTGACGCACTGGAAGCTATTCATATTCTGGTAGCAAAAGGGATGGGTGTATCATTGGTTCCAAATTGGGCTGGACTGCAGTCAGAGCGGAACCAATTGACAGCGACCCTGATAGAAGGCGATCGTTTTCTGCGAAGACTTGTTCTGCTAACGCCGAGTCAGCCACAACGGCCAAAAGTAATTGAAAAACTCAGAACCGCTTTACTTCCATAATCAAAAAGATTCCATTCAGCCTTATCCTTACCGCTACAAATCCAAAAGAAATACTTTCGCTTAGCAAAAGTATTTCATGTTTTTGCTTTTGATGTGAGTGTATTAGTCTCTCCTGAAAG
This sequence comes from Desulfuromusa sp., assembly GCA_045047095.1. Taxonomy (GTDB): domain Bacteria; phylum Desulfobacterota; class Desulfuromonadia; order Desulfuromonadales; family Geopsychrobacteraceae; genus Desulfuromusa. The sequence continues at coordinate 1,339 of JASFYS010000134.1, forward strand.
AACTGTACGGGCAGACTCAATCGATTGGAGCTATCGAACAGAGTTCTCGGAAGGAGCCCCCGGCATAAGTATCTTGATCTGCTGTTTCGAGAGTTTTATAGCATGTCGGATATAACGTATTTATAAGCAATGGAAGGAAGAGAAAGATGAATCTTTTAGAGGAAAAATTTTCTAAGTTGGGGGTAGCCAGTGCACCCGGACAAGAAGGAAAGCAACAGACCGATTCGCTGAACTTAAGAGGCCCATCTATTGAAGGTATCCCTGTTGATTTCTCTCATGGTGATGTCAATGCATTTCCTCCAATTCCTGGATCTAAAACTACTTTTCTAGAGGGTTTTGACCTAGGTGCAGATCAAGCATACACACCGTATTGCGGCAAACGGGATATTTTAGAGTCAACAGCCGCAAAGCTAGCATCTTTTACCGGTGCTCCCATTGATCCAGATTGCGAACTTATCCTTACGCCGGGGACTCAGGGTGCTTTATTTCTTGCTATGGGCGCAAATGTTGTCAGAGGTGACAAGGTTGCTATCGTTGAACCTGATTATTTCGCGAACCGCAAGCTGACCGAATTTTTAGAAGGCGAGATTGTTCCTGTCGAGATGAATTCCATGGAAACGGAGAAAGGCAGCGGGCTGGATTTGACGAGTCTGGAAAACAGCTTTAAAGCCGGGGTAAAACTGTTTTTATTCTCTAATCCGAACAATCCTACCGGTGTAATTTATTCTCACGATGAAATACTCAGCATTGCAGAGCTTGCGCAAAAATATGGCGTGAACGTAATCGTGGATCAACTTTATTCTCGGCAGATATTTGATGATCGTGATTTTACGCATTTACGTAGTCTCGGCAAAATTAACCCTGATAATTTACTGACTATCATCGGCCCCTCTAAAACCGAGTCTCTCAGTGGTTTCCGTTTAGGCACTGCTTTCGGCTCTGCCCAGATGATTGAACGAATGGAGAAATTGCAGGCAATCGTGTCTTTGCGGGCAGCGGGTTATTGCCAGGCTGTTTATGCTAACTGGTTTTCGGAACCAGAAGGTTGGATGGCTGATAGAATTGCTCAGCATCAGGCCATTCGCGATGATATTTATGCGCTGTTGAGTACAGCAGAAGGTTTTGATGCTCGCTTGACAGAAGGTGGCAGCTACCTTTTCGCTAAAATCCCGAAAAATGATATGAATATTCTGGATTTCACCAAGGTGTTACGGCTTCAGGCAGGCGTTAGCGTAACGGCCGGTACTGAATTTGGACCACAGTTTACTGATTGTTTCCGCATCAATTTTTCTCAAGATCATAACGCTGCGGTAGATGCCATCCGCCGCACGATCGAAATCGCTAACCGCTATCGCATTTAAATAACATAGGAATATCTACATGTCATACATGACAAGGAGAGGACAATGGCAAGCATAGGTTTTTTGGGGTGCGGTACGATTGGCAAGGCCATGGTTAAACATATTAAGACGCAAAAAGACCATTCGGTCGTATTTGTGCAGGATCCATCATTTACGAACAATGGCCATGTGGATTGCCCGATTGTTAAACAGTTGGATGAAACCGTCTGTAAAGCTGATTTAATTGTAGAAAGTGCTACATCAGACGCGTTAACGCAACATTTTGAGTATTATATTCAGCAGGGCGATATGTTGATTTTTTCGGTGACCGCATTCAGTGATCAAGAATTTGCAGAAAAAGCTTATGCGTTAAGTAAGCGTTATAACAGACGCATATATTTTCCACATGGTGCAATCCTTGGGCTAGACGGGATTTTTGATGCGCGTGATTTTCTAAATAGTGTCGTAATTGAAACGGTTAAAAACCCCAAAAGCCTTGGTCGTGAAGATACTAAACGCACGGTAATTTATAAAGGTTGTACGAAGGATGCATGCGAATTATTTCCACGGAATGTGAATGTTCATGCCGCGATAGCGCTTGCCGGGATAGGTTTTGAAAAAACATTTTCCAAAGTTATCTCAGATCCTGCCGTGAATACTAATTCACATACTATTTGGATTGAAGGGGAAGGTATTCGCTCACGTCTTGATATCAGCTCTTTCTCCACCGGTGGCATAACGGGCCAATACACCCCTGCTTCAGCCTGTGGTAGCCTTGACCGGATTCTTGGAGGGCGTACCGCCTATCAATTTGTATAGGTATCTATGAAAGTGGTTGAAAAAAACAGAACACTGAACGATGGATATGGTGAGTTATTTGACGAAAAACCCCAAGCCCTGAAGCAATCCCCGCAACTGTGGCACACAGTCTTCATTCTGACGGTAACGTGGGCGTAGTTATCTTACTGATATTAAGCTCTGTTGTCGTTGGAGGAGTTATGCGCCGCAAAGGAGAAATAGCATGTCCATTGCTATTGTTTACCCGAACCGTGATGTAAGCGACTGGGTTGCTGTATTGCATGCACATGACCAGACATTGAAGATTGAAGTTTGGCCTGATATCGATGAGCCTGAGAAGGTCGAATTTGTGTTGTGCTGGAATCACCCTGTTGGCATCCTTCAACAGTTTCCGAACTTGAAGTGTATCTCTTCTCTTGGTGCAGGGGTCAATCATTTGTTGGATGATATGACGCGACCTCTTGATATCCCGTTGGTTCGGTTGGTCGATGCCGATCTAAAACACTCGATGGCGGAATATGTCATGTTGGGAGTACTTGAACATTTTCGCCGGTTTCAGAATTATCGCCAACAGCAAATAGACAACGAATGGGCAGCGCAACCGATTCAGCATATTTCTGAACTGGGTATTGGGATTATGGGATATGGTGAACTTGGCCAGTATGTCGCGAGAAAATTATCAGATTTCGGTTTCAGCGTTTATGGCTGGAATCGCAACCCAAAAGAGATTGGGACTATCCCAGTCTATTCAGGGAACGATAACTTGGGTAATTTTCTCAAAAAGGCGAATATTCTAGTCTGCTTGCTTCCATTGACTTCTGAAACCGAAAACATTCTCAACATGCAGACCTTCTCTCAGTTGCCGCCAAATGCTTATCTGATCAATGTCGCCAGAGGTGATCACCTGGTTGATGACGACCTGTTATTGGCACTCGACTCCGGGCAGCTTTCAGGTGCACTCCTCGATGTGTTCAGAGAAGAGCCACTGCCTAAACAGCATCATTTCTGGCTACACAACAAAATCACAATCACCCCGCACATCGCAAGCACCACCAACCCCCCATCAGCAGCAGGGCAGATAGTTGAAAATTACCGTCGGGTTCTCAGTGGTAACCCATTGCTCAACCTTGTTGAGGTTGAGCGTGGCTATTAACGCTTGCCATATGAGGTCTATAGAACTTCCGGAATTGCTGCATAACGTGGTGGGTTCTGGCTTAATGGAAGTGTTTCTATCAGACAATTCACAATTCTTTAGTCCAAAGGCGGCCTAACTTGATTCCAAACGGTTGAGTCACCTTGCATGTTATGCTGAAACTGGGTCGGATAAATCGTACAGGTTCGACTGGTCAAAAGTCAGGATTTTACTTTTGGGAACAATATTCTGGCAATTCTGGATCATTTGCAAATCTAGTAAATGAGGAAATTTGAGAGAAATATTGCCTTTCCAAAAGTCAGGATATTACTTTTGAAAGGGCAAGATAGGTCCGTCAACGACG
>JASFYS010000135.1:0-50501 GCA_045047095.1 Desulfuromusa sp.
CCCGATTGTTCCCTCAGTAAAAGACTGGCTGGAGCAGGTTACACTGACCGCAAAATTTTCGATTGTCATGGTTCCATTACATGAATTTCCAGTACTGGCACGAGCAGCGCCCCATTCCAGACCACTGCTAGCGGCATGGTAAGCGCGAGCACCCTGCAAAGCAAAAACACTAGTGGAGCTTTGGACACCAATTAATCGCATCATGGCTACCCCAAGCAGCGCCAGCACAACCACAATAAAAATGGCCTGCATCAGTGTGAATCCATCGCTATTCTTTAAAACTGATGGTATTTTCATGGCACATTCACCACATGGACCTGATGCAACAAAGTGATACTTTCCCCTTCTTCAGCCAAAGAGAGCTCCAACTTCACTAACCCAGCCCGCTGACTGGTTCCGGGGTCATAGCTAAATTGACAGGCACTGATACTTCGAGAGACCAACGCGGGAGAACTTGCGGGAGGAATCGGCTGAGTAGCAGCAATTGAATAACCTTCATAGCGATTCAGCACTCCTCCCTCACATGCATAAGTCACCGGTTGATCAACAATAAAAAAACGCTGATATGGAGAACTGTTGGCAAAATCAAAACTAGGAGACAGGTTGATATGTGACACCGTACTTCCCACGCCGACGACCGCCATATTATCAGGAGTCGCTGCATAGGCATTGCCGCTTATTCCGGTTGCTGAAATATTGTAGACAACCAACCGTGCCCCCGACGCGGGAATCTGGCTGAGCGAACCCAACACCTCAAAACCGGTATCAGCCACGGTAAAGTCCAGGACATCGCCACCCGTTGATGGATCCGGGTAACGCCGATAGCGACCGCCATCAACCGTATTCAGAATTTCTAGATAATGTCCAGAAGCATCAATCCTGACACTGTTTGGCAGACCATGGCGGATATCCCGCTGCATACGCCGCAGCGCCATTTCTGCTTGATCAACCAATCTGGTGCGGCGAGAGAGATCAATATAATTTGAGACCGGGGTGACAATAAATTGACCGCCAAGCACCGACAGAATACTGACAATCATAATAACGACAATGATTTCGATCAAAGTAAACCCAGATTCTGATGTCATTTTTTGATCAGTCCCCATGTTTATCCTCAATAGCTGGTTCGATAACCCGTCAGGGTCAATCTTTCCCCACCCGGATCGGTCACACTGACATCGACTTTCAACCCCGACACAACCATACCGCTCGGGCCATAATTCTGGGCGGAAACATTGATATTGATCGAGTAGTTTTCCAGGCCGCTAATTGGGTTGCCGGACTGGTCGTGTGCCCCACTATCCGTAAGACCATTATAATCATCGACATCATCAAATAGTGCTCGATTCCCCTCGCCATCGGTATCTGGATCAGTATAATTTTTCAGGGTAATCTCTTCCATATAGGCCTCAGCAATCGCAATGGATTGTTGTCGCAACATTGGGTCAGCCGAATGTAAGGTTGTGTAATTCATGACTGACATGACACCCGCCAGGGCAACAGAAATAATAACCATGGCGACAATCAGCTCAATCAGGGTAAAACCCTGATAACTTCTAAAATATCTAAAAGTTCTCATTGCGCATCCACGGTGCCGGTTTCAGCAATAATATTAAAACTTTTGCTCCCCACAGTAACCGTTGCAGCGTTGGAGCTACGCCCCATAGCATCAAAAATAAACATGGTTGGTGTTGAAGAAAGGCTTACGCCCGAAAAAGTGTTGTTCGTGACCGGGTGATTGGTAATAGTAGAAAAAGCACCGGAAGTACAATCGGTTGAATGTTGCTGCAGAGCGTAACCATTGCCAGAAAGATCCACCTGCACTTCACAACCAGTGGCGACAGCCAGCTTTTGTGCATAACGTACCGCACCGGCAACCTCATCGTAAGCGGTCCGAGTACGGTAACCATCAAGATTAAAAAAACGCGGGAGGGCAACCGCTGAGATAATGCCCAGCAAGAGTAAAATCACGACCAATTCGATAAGAGTAAATCCAGATGATCGCTTTCCCGACGGTAAAAATAAAATGCCTGATATTTTTAGATTATTTACTTTTCGCATGACTCACAATACAAAAAACGGAGCCTGAAACAAAGGCTCCGTTTTTTCAAGCAAATAAACCGACTGAGCACAACCCCGATACTGATCAATAACAGAACTTACGATCAGCAACCTGAATCATCAATAACAACACTAATGGTATCACCAGGATTAGGAGTCCCTGTATATTGAACTTCACAACCATCGACGCCATTCAACCTGAATTGTCGCGGAACTCCACCAGCATCAGTAAAACCTGTAAAATCATCCAGAGCACGAGATAGAAAATCTTCTCGTGGATAACCATTCACACAATAAACATCCCCATCCGCATTAGATGCAACCCCATTGTTATTGATATCGACATAACCACCAGCGGCAGGTGTTCCATCGATTAAAGCTTTGGCATGAACCATATTTGCCGCTGAGCGAATTGCGCCTAACATCCCGTTCAAAGATGAAATTTTTGCATCCTTCTGGATGTCCATAAATTTTGGAGCGGCAACTGCACTCAATATCCCTAAAATAACGATCACAACAACCAGTTCAATCAGGGTAAAACCTTTTTGATTTCGCATTTTGTACTCCTCTTAAGCTCGATAACCCTTTTGTTATCATCAAGTTTAAAAAAACTATGTATTTTTTAGCCCCAAGGCCTGAGCCAACGATACGGCTCAAGCTCTTTGAGAGTTAATCCGGAAATATATTTTGTAACTTTTCCTCTCTGTTTTTTATCGGAATAAACAGGAGAAATCTTAAATTGTATTCGAGCAGGCTCTTGCAATGCAGTTTCGAAATAAATCTGATTTCTGACCATATAAATTAATAATTGCGCGTGACTGTCATAAAACCAACTCCCCTTTTCTATATCTTCAAGCTTATAATGGCTGATCACACCCAGGTAGTTATTCGGTTTTTCTACTAACAAATCCATCGGGTTACTGTCAGCCAGCCCTTTTAAACCTGCCATATTACCGGCAACATAGTAACTGGCCACTTGCAGGCTAATAGCGCTACGCATCACCCCTAGATCATGTTCCATTGATGTTCGTTCAACATCAACCAGAAGCTTATAATAGTAATTCAGCGCTACCACTGCGAGTACACTAATAATAGAGATAACCACAACAAGTTCAAAAAATGTGAAACCGCGCTGCTTCGAACAAGCCAGATGATCACTACAATTAATTCTCACTTATGAAGTATCCTTCATGTCTATAAAAAAGGCAAGCTAAAATTATAATTATCTTACGATACTTGCCAGATTCCACATTGGCAGAAAAACTCCCAACGCCAACACCAAAACCATTCCACCAATAATCACAATCATGATGGGTTCTATGGCACTGGACAGATTTTTCAGATCATAATCAACTTCACGTTCATAAAACTCAGCAACATCTTCCAGCATGACATCGACTGAGCCCGACTCTTCACCCACAGCCAGCATCTGCAATACCAGCGGGGTGAACATTCCTGTCTGAGTGGCGCTGCGGGTCAGGGTATCGCCACGTTCAATCCCGTTACGAATGGCTTCAATTTTTTCCCCTACGAAAGCATTACTGACAGCACGGGCGGTAAATCCAAGCGCCTGAGACAGTGGAATTCCCGCTGTATAGCTCATGTTGAATCCACGGGAGAAACGCACTAGAGTTGAACGGAGGATAATGTCTCCTACTAATGGAATTTTCAGCTTATAGCGATCCCAGAAATAGCGCCCCTGGGTTGTTTTTAAACCTTGCTTTACAGCAATCACCAGGAGGACAAAAAGCCCAAGCAGAACGTACCAATAACTCTGCATAAAAGATGACAGCCCCATAAGAATACGGGTCGGCAGAGGGAGTTGGGCTCCGGCACTGGCAAATACTTTTTCAAATGCTGGGATCACAAACAAGCTGATGAAGATAATTGCGACAGCAATAGCAATAAGAACAAAAGTGGGATAACGCAGCGCAGCCTTAACCCGGCTGATGGTATCTTTTTCCCGTTCAAAATAGACCGCCAATTGCAGAAAGACGACATCTAACTTGCCGGTCACTTCACCAACCTGAACCATACGACAGAGCAAAGCTGGAAAAACCTGAGGGTGTCGACTGAAAGCACCGGAAAGCTCCATCCCCGATTCAATATCATCAACGACGCTACTTAACGCCGCACCTAAAGTTTGGTTCCGGGATGTTTCAACCAGACCACGGAGAGCTCTGACTAAAGGAACTCCGGAGGAACTCAGGGTGTACATTTGACGACAAAACAGAATCAAGTCATCAAGCTTAACTTTTGTTTTACGTTTTGAGCTGATTAACTTGCCAAAATCCAGACGCTGTTTTTCCTTGGTCTCAGTGATACTAATAGGAACCGTATGGCTGGCCTGGAATTGACTGGCTAGAGCATCAGCAGAAAAAGCTTCAGTCTGCCCCTCCAACAAATTCCCTTCAGCATCTCTGACTTTATATCTGAACAATGGCATAGCTTATTCCATCACCCCCCTGGAGTATCTGCTGTTATTTCAACAGTCGGAGTTGATACGTTTTCTGGTGTCGATTTCTCAGACTGTGCCATAGACGTTTCATCAAGTTGACCAGAAACCCGCAGCACTTCTTCCATGCTGGTGATGCCATCAAGAGCCAACTGCAAGGCGCTGTCAGACAAACTGGTAAAGCCAGGTAATTGATTGGCGATAGAAGCAAAGTCAGCACTGTCATTACGCCGCAGCGCATCGGCAAGGTCAAAATTTATTTCCAACAGTTCAAAGATACCAATTCGCCCGCTATAACCGGTATTGTTACAAGCTGGGCAGCCTCGCCCTTTTTTGAATTCAACCGGATCACTCGGTCGCTTAATCCGACCGCTGTAATTTTTCAGCCAACTCCGGGGGCCCGGCTCAAGAGGATCTGGGCAACGACAGCTCTCACAAATTTTGCGCACCAACCGTTGCGCCAAAACAGCACGCAAAGAACTGGCGACCACATAACCTTCTGCTCCCATTTCAATCAGTCGCAAGGCGGTGCTAATTGCATCATTGGTATGCAATGTGGAGAGCACCAGGTGACCGGTCATGGCCGCGCGGAGAGCAATATCACTGGTTTCCTTATCCCGCATCTCACCGACCATGACAATATCAGGATCTTGACGCAGACCGGCGCGTAAAACCCGGGCAAAATCAAGACCAATCTTAGGATGGACCTGAACCTGATTAATCCGTGGCAAACGATATTCAACCGGATCTTCTACAGTAATAATTTTCTTCTCTTCACTATTCAGCTCATTCAGAGCCCCGTAAAGGGTCGTCGTTTTACCACTACCGGTTGGCCCGGTGACCAGAACTAATCCGTGGGGCTGATGCAGCTGATGGCGGAAACGTTTGAGTAATGCGGCTGACATCCCAACCTGTTCTAGATCGAGAATCCCACTCGACTGATCAAGCAGACGCATAACCACTGATTCACCATATTGTAGCGGCATGGTTGAAAGACGGATATCGACACTGCGGCTCTTGACCCGGACATTAAAACGGCCATCCTGTGGCAACCGGCGCTCGGAGATATCCAGACCACAGACCAGCTTCAGACGTGAGACCAATGCAGGTGCAATCCGTTTTTCTTTCATCACCTGTTCATGTAGTACACCATCAATCCGCTGGCGAATCCGCAAAACTTTTTCATCTGGCTCAATATGGATATCGGAAGCGCCAACCTGAACCGCATCCTCAAACAGTGATTTTAATAACCTGACGACCGGGGCATCTTCAACATCAGTCTCAGTCAACAACCTTTCAAGGTTAGTGTCACCTTGAGAGAGTTCTTCTCCCAGTTCTTCAGCAATAGTGACAATTTCCTGAGTGCGACGGTAAACCGTGTCAAGAGCCTTCAGTAGTTCCGTTTCATACACAACCGCCATTTTGATCGGCTGCTTCAGTATTTTTGTCAATTCATCATAAGCGTAAATATCAGTCGGATCGGCGACACCGACCAACAACCGAGACTCTTCCTGATCCAAAACCATCGCGCGAAACCGGCGTGCAGCGGTCTCCGACAGCAACCGGACAACCTCGGGCTTATAGTTATAGTGTTTCAAATCAATAAATGGCAGATTCATCTGGTTAGCGAGGAACTCATGGAATTGATGCGAGGTCACCAGCCCGAGTTCAATCAGGGTATTTCCCAATTTGCCACCGGTTTTTTTCTGCGTTGCCAAGGCATTTAGCAACTGCTCATCAGTGATAATCCCATTTTTAACCAGCAGATCACCAATTCTGATTTTTTGCCGGGGGGCTGCTGTGTGTTCAGTGCCCATCAATAACTCCTCAAAAAATTACCCGTTTACAGTGTCTGCAAACGACCATGAATATAATTCTGTAAATCCGGCCGCAATCCCGGAAGGGTTAATGCCTTCTGGTAGGCATTACGAGCTGGAACAGCATTTCCTGATTGCTCTAAAGAAATAGCCAGTCCCATCCACCAGAGAGCTTCTTGCGGTCGAGCCTGCACCAGATCTCCATAAACCAAGCTTGCGGCTTTAAACTGTTTAGAATCCTGTAACAGCGCTGCCAGCAGAGCGTGATATTCCAGATCCTGAATAACACTTGGAACCGGTTCAGTTTTTAGCAGATCAATCGCCTCACCCTGGCGCTGAGCTTTCAGAAGCAGTCGAGCATAAGTTTTACGTAAATCGGTGTTTGCCGGTGTCAACTGAATGCCCTGTCGCAAAATTTCTTCTGCTTTATCGAGTTTCATTTGTTGTTGCAGCACCCCGACAAGTTGGAGCCGAGCGTCCAATAGCTCCGGATTACTCAGCAAGGCCTGATTAAAATTAACCTCAGCAGCAGCCCAATTCCCCTGGCTCAGCTGTTTGAGACCGGCCTGATAGGCGAGTTGATCAGGACTCAGAGTATTTTTATTTTTGCTGATTTTAGATTTTTCTGGCGTTTTTGTCTCAACGGATTTTGCGGCCATTTGTGGGGCTTTAGCTGGCACAGAAGCCTGTATTTGTGGTTTTTCAACCGCCGGAGCCACCACTGCAATGTCAATCAGCAAGCGATAGCCCTGGTCAGAATCATCGACCAACTGAAAACTCTGGATCTGAGCATGTTGATCCAGATCAACTAAAAGCTGCAATGTCTGTTTTTGCGGAAGCAAACTCACCCGCTTGAGGATTGTTCCGGTCAACTGGGGAATTTCAAAATCATCCCCAATCTGAGTATGATTGAAGCTGATCACCAATTGAGCCTCCCCCAGTCCATTCTGTAACAAGCGGTACTCGGGAAGATGGGCAAAGGAAAGACTTAACTGGGCAACATCATCAACCTCTAAAATTCCAAGGGTGCGTAATGTAGTCTCAGAATGATTGGTAAGCATTGGAGGACTATTCTTATTTGCAACCAACGTTGCCAATGGCAGTTTTTCATCAGTTGCAGCAACAATCACTTCAGTTGGAACCACTGCGGGAGGGGTCTCTCTAGCGATAACTTTGTTTGCATCTTCAGTTGGTTGGAGCATTAGTTCATGAAAAGAGGGATTTATTGGGAGTGAATGGGGAATCAGTGTTATCCCGATCCAAACAGCTCCAGCGAGCAGAAGGATTCCACCACCAAAAAATAATAATTTGGATGAAGCAACTTGTTCTTCAACCACGACAGGGACTTCGTCACATGAGACAGAGCGTTCTTCCCGCTTACGACGCTTTTCCAGATCACGGAGCATTTCATTGATCAGGCTCATCGCAACACCCCAAAAACCAGCAGAGTGGCGACAGCCACAACCATGATCATACTGAATTCCCAGACATAGGCGGTAAAGAGTTTTCCGTTGGAAACCTTCAAACCATGAGTATCTTCGATCGCCATGACAATCATTTTTCGGTCGATTCTTCTGACACCTTTGCCGTAAGCTACCAACATCGCCTTGTGTGCAAGAAGATTAACCACTCTTGGAATTCCCTTGCTGGCTTTATGTAATAACCTGACCGCAGCAGGAACAAATAAACTTTCCCCGTCAAATCCAGCAACCTGTAAACGATGGTCAAGATAAGCGGACAACTCACGCTGATGTAACGTTGTCAGGGTGTAAGAAAAAGTAATGCGCTGCCGCAGCTGACGTAAATTATCTTCGGCCAGGCGTTGTTCAAACTCTGGCTGAGCAAAGAAAAAGATATGCAATAATTTTTCTTTTTCGGTTTCCAGATTACTCAGCAACCGCAATGCTTCTAAACTTCGATGTGGCATTGCCTGAGCTTCGTCAATCAAAACAACGAGAGGTCGTTTTATTTTACGCAATCGAACCAGTTCAGCAAAAATCCCCTGACACAACTGTTGCACTGAAGCATCCGCTGGCAGATTCAATTGCAAATCATGGCTGATTGCCTGATAGAGTTCGAGTGGGGTCAACAGGGGGTTTGGTAAGTAGGCTATTGCGCAATCATCCTGCAACAATTTCAACAGTTGGCGGCACAGGAGGGTTTTTCCGGTTCCCACCTCGCCACTGACATGGACAAACCCTTCACCATTGCGCAATGCCACCAGCAACACATTGAGGGCTTCCTGGTGGCCGCTATAACGGTAAAAAAAATCTGTGTCCGGAGTCAGAGAGAAAGGTTTCTCCTTCAGACCGTAAAACTTTTCATACATATGGCAAAACCTGCACCAATCTTGATACAACAGCCGGGCGGGCACGGGGACCCGCCCCTACGTTCGAGTTTATTTGTTCGTGTCGGGGAATCCCCCTGTGGGCTTCCGATGATTTCACTAGAATTGTCGCCAGTTCTGCTGAAACTCGGGAGAAATTTTCATAATACGCTGCTTTGAAGCATCCAGGCTGTTCTGCCAGTCAGCAGGGCTACCTATCACTTGCGGACGCAGGAGAATCACCAGTTCACTCTTGCGTGAAACCGACTTGGTATGACGAAATAGGGCACCAAGGACGGGAATATCACTCAATACTGGAATCCCGGACTCTTTATTATCAATATGTTCTTTCATCAAGCCACCAATCACGACCAATTGGCCGCTGCTGGCATAGACAACACTATCCGACTCGCGGATCGTGCTGAAAGCCAGGGGAAGACTCTGCGCGACCCCGAACGCATTAATCTGTTTAGTCTGATCGACAACTTCACTCACGGTTGGATGGATATGGAGAGTAATATGCCCATGGGAATCAATCTGCGGGGTCACATCAAGAGCAATTCCTGAAAAGAATGGCGTTAAAGTGATGTCATTTGAGCTTGTGGTTGTCGTTCCAGTGTTAGTATCGCTGGAGATATCGGTGACAAAATATTCATCGGAGCCAACCTTGATCACCGCTTTCTGATTATTGATTGTCGAAATTCGGGGGCTGGATAAGACTTGAACATCCCCTTGACTCTCCAGCATTTCAACAAACCCCTGAAAATCATTAAAATTTAAAGCGAGGCTGAAAACTCCACCGAAAGCAAGTGAGTCCAATCCATTTGGTAAAATACCTCCAGGAGTCAGATTGCCACTGTTACCGCTACTTTCAGAAAAACCACTGCTAAAAACCGAGCCACCGCCACTTTGCCCAATAAGGGCACTTTTACCACTCTGAGTTTCCGCTAATGCCGCCCAGTTGATCCCGCTTTGGAACCCGTCAGCCAGACTCACCTCAATGATTTTGGCCTCGATGATAACTTGACGCTGCAGATTACCCTGAATCGTCTTCAGGTAATTTTCGACCAAACGTAATTCATCCGGCATCGCGACCACCACCACAACACTGGCCTGCGGTTGAACCACCACTTTCCGCCCCCCCTCACTGCCGACCAGACTCTGAAGTGCACCCGTGAGTTCGGTCCAGAAATCTGCCGTTGATTCGGTATCAATCTGGCTCCCGGAAGTAGAACCTGTACTATTATTGTTATTGCTACTGCCGTTATCATCACCTGAATTGTCAGCCTGGCTTATTTGCCCAGAACTTACTCGGGTCTGGGACATTCCTTTACGCACCAGATTGAGATAATTGACCTGAAAGGTCCGTGCCTGCAACCCGGCTGGCATGACCTGATAAATATTACCCGTCAGAAAATATGGATATCCGTAAACGTTATGAACCACCTGGAGAACTTCTTCAAGAGTTGTGTTTTTAAGATCAACACTTATTTTTCCAGAGACCTCAGGGTGCACAACCATGTTGATCGGGCTCCCCTCAACCAAGCTCATGAAGAAATCACGTGCCTCAACCTGACTGGCGGCGATATCAAAACGAACTTCATTCTGCAGGTCAGCTTCTGTCGTCAAAATTGGTGATGACGGAATCAAGGCTGAACTGATTTCCGGTGGAGGCAGTGGAATTTCAGCCTTAGCTTCTAATGCCACAGGCTCTTCCAAAGTTTGATTAATTGCCGCCAGTGGAGTTCCTCCCCTTGGAGGCGGAGCGCAACCAGCAAAAACCAGTAAGCAAATCATGGCGGCGACAAATCCCCGACATAGATGGAATGATAACGTTATCACGGTTTGCTCCCTTTCCTGATATCACTCTTTGTGGATATCTTCTTCAAACCGGTTCCAGCCCGGCGCAATACAAGTTTTTCTTGCTTATTATTCAAGATAACCTTGTCAGTATCGATCTGAATCAGCTTATAACCCCCAAGCTGTTCACCTTCCTGCAATGATTTTCCATTGATAACAGCAACTGAACGGCCTGCAGAAATCAAGACTGCTGTCAATTTCCATTCTTTGGTATCTGTCCGCTGCTTTTTTTCGGCAACAGAGTTTTTCCCTACGGGAGCCTGATAGCGAACGGGCCGCATTGGATCGACAAACTGATTCGATTGTTCTGCAAAACATTCTCCAGCAAAACAAGACAGGAGAATCACCAATAGTATGCTGGTTACTTTAACCACCAATCCAACCCTCCGTTAAACTTAAGGTATAAACCTGCAAACGTACTGTCGCCTGGGGATATTCTTCGGACTCAACCTCAATCTCTTCCCAGACCATAGAACGCGGTAGCTGCTCCAACTGGCGTAGATATTTCAGCAAAGTCAAATAATCACCTGAAAACTCCATCCGCAGCCGATGACGGTAAAGTTTTGGCAGTAACGTATCTTCGGCTACTTTTTCTCCCAACTTCAACAGCTCTGGGGAAAGATTCTCCAAACTGAGAAGTTGTAATTTTTTCTGCTGGGTTAAAAGATCCTTTAATAATTCGGGCATCTCTCGGGGTGAAACCAGGTTAACAATATTGTCTTTAAGCTGCTGCTGTAGTTTTTTTGATTCTTGTTCTAAGACATCAAGTCGCTTGCGATTGTCTTTATCAGGATCAGTCGCTTGTCTTATCTTAACCTGCAATTCCCGATTCTGTAATTCAGCCACACTGGCATTTAATTCTGTCAACTCGCGCCGTGCGGCATTCCGCTGTTTGGAAAAAGGCTGCAACACTAAAAAATTCACCAGAAACAGAAGAACCACCACAACACAAACCAGGAGAACAATACGTTCTCGCTGTGGGCGCTGGTCATACCACTGCAATAATGAAGAGGAGGTCTTTGTTGTCATTTTTTTGCCCCCGCAGAATCGAGCTCAAATTCAATTTGTCCGGCGTGCTCTTTGAGACGTTTTAATTTTAACCGTGCAAACACCTGGCCACCAAAAATATTTTTCTCACCCAATAAATGTAAATACTCTGGAATCTGCTCGGGCTTGAGAGCGCTCCCCGCAAGTTGAACTTCCTCACCGGCATGCAACAGACTGATTCTTCGCAGCCAAATCCCCTGCTGAGGATACCGAGCCAGCCCTTCCAATGAGACCAGCATCGTTCCATTACGGTCCTGATCTTGTTTGGTAAAATAATCAAGTGCCGTCCGTCGTCCCCGCAACTCCAACTCTATCCGTTTAATTTTTTCCAGCAGCAATATGCTTGGTGCACGTTCTGGATACTGCTCCTCCAATTGGACAACATGATCACTCAGCAATTGCTGCCGCTGACGTAAATCATCGGCTTGAACTTGCAGCGAATTTGCCTGCCAATAGCTATAAAAACCAACCAAGGCAAGACCAGTAACAATCAGAATTAACAACATTCCAACTTGTCGGCTTTGGAATGGCTCTGGTTTGTCGAGTAATACATCCTGATAAAGGTTGATCTGCTGCCGCATCAATTATTCTCCTGCCGCAAGGCTCCACCAATCGCCAATAAATACCGATTCAGCTGTATCTGTTCAATCTCTTCAGGGACAGCTAAAACACCTGAGAAATCTAGAGATTCAACCTGAGTGGTCAAATAATCATTCAAATAACTGACAACCGCGGGTATTTCCCGCTGCGTCTGGGCAATCAGCAAACGGGACACCATGGGGAGATGAAAAGTGCTTTCACAATAATCAAATGAACGCTGAATCTCTAGAACAATAGCATCAAGTTGCTCCGTCAAAGCTTCATAATCGCCATCAGCAAACGGAATCAAATCATCCATTCCGGTGTTTAGCCACCGGGTCAAATAGAGGGTTCCTTCACGCACAACAACCAATACCCCAGTTTGCTCCAGCAACAGCAAAATCGCCACACCACGATTATTTTCGGTAAATAATTCACAAATATTGCGCAGCGAAAATTCTGAAATGTCAATCGATTCAAGGGACAGATGACCCTGTTCAACCAGTTGCACACGATCACGCAAAAGTTTCTGCTGAGCCGAGACAACGTAGGTCAAAGGTTTTTTTTCACTCCCGAAAGGAACCACTTCAACAAGATCAATCACAGCCTCTTCAGGAGAATAATCAATTCGTTCACGGATCTGCCAGCGCGCGGCATCGCGCTTCTCATTATCCGCGAGTTCCACCGTATCAACCTGGGATAATTGATAAGAGTCTCTTCCCAGAACAACAACACAACGAGAATTTTGCAACTGCTGTTGATGCACAAGCTTCTCTAAAACCTCACCCCGGTCTTCTGCAGAAGAAACTTCTTTACGGCCTGCAAACTGCAGTGTTGCCAAACCATCCTGATCACGTTTGACGCTGGCAATACTGATTCCGTCAGACTCCTGACACACAGCAACAGTGACTCCATCAGTTTTACTTTTACTGCTAAAAAGCCCCAGATCGACCTCCCCTTAGAGAATTTTACTTTGTTGTTACTAATGTTAAAATGAATTAAACATCATTATAGATCAATAATCAACAAAAAAAGACAGCCGCAGCTGTCTTTTTTTCTAAACCAATATTTATAACGACTTGTAACTTGTAGATTTTTTATTTCCTAAAGGTTATCTGCCTGCGCTGCAAGATAAGAGGCAACACCATTTTCATCAGCAACCATTCCCTCATCCCCTCGATTCCAGCCTGCCGGACAGACTTCACCATGCTCCTCATGAAACTGGACAGCATCAACCATCCGGAGCATTTCATCAATATTCCGACCCAGTGGCAGGTCATTAACCACCTGGTGACGAACGACACCTTCTTTGTCGATCAAAAATGAACCCCGCAAAGCAACTCCAGCCGGCTCAAATTCAACATCATAATCGCGACAGATTTCATGTTTAACATCAGCAACCAGCGGATATTTAACCGAACCAATACCACCTTTATCAATAGCGGTATTACGCCAGGCCGCATGGGTAAATTGAGAATCAATGGAGCAACCGAGCACCTGTACGCCTCTTTTTTCAAATTCAGCAATTCTGTGGCTGAAAGCAATCAATTCGGTCGGGCAGACAAAAGTGAAGTCAAGTGGATAAAAAAACAGGACAATATGCTTCCCTTTGTAATCTGCCAGGGTAAAATCATCATTGATAGATCCATCGGCCATAACTGCCGGGGCACTAAAATTCGGGGCTTGTTTTCCAACCAGTACACTCATTATTGAACTCCTTTGTTGATAAATTGAAGGGTAAGAAATTGACCTGTATTTTAACGATTAATTATGACCTGTCAAGTAATTATTACTATTTTAGTTATTTTTACGGCTACGGGGATGACACTGATCATAAACATCGGTCAGATGAGTAAAACTAACTTTGGTGTATTTCTGTGTGGTTGATAAGGAGGCATGACCAAGCAGTTCCTGGATCACCCGAAGATCAGCACCAGCATCAAGCAGATGAGTAGCGAATGAGTGCCTCAGAGCATGTGGAGTCACGTCGGTAGGCAAATTCAACTGCAGTAAACGGTTTTTCAAATTACGCTGGACACTGCGTGCGGTAAGGCGCCCTCCCCGCTGATTAAGGAACAAAGCATCCTGTTGTCCTGGTTGTCCCCGCTCAGTCAAGTAATTATTCAGGGCGGTAGAGGCTTGGCGGCCAATTGGTAAGATCCGTTCTTTATTTCCCTTACCAAGCACCCTGACCTGATGAGTTTCCAGATCAACAGCTCCGACATCAAGATGAGTCAGTTCTCCGACCCTCAATCCGCAAGAATAGGTCAACTCAAAAAGAGCTAGATCTCGCAACACCAACAATCTCTGACCGGGCGGAGAGCAATCTAACAGATGTCCAACCTGTTCTGCGCTGAGAACCTTAGGGAGATATTGATCCCGCCGTGGAGTCGATAAAGCATCCGCCGGAGAATCTATCAAAACCCCTTCACGCACCAGAAAACGGAAAAACATCTTTAGCGCTGATAATTTACGCGCAATACTGGTTCGACCACAGGATTTATACAGCAAAGCAAGGTATTGCCGCAGCAATAATAAATCAATACGGTCTAAATAATCGGCTTGCGAACTGACACTTTTTTGCTGCTTCAGAAAGTTGTGGAACTGGTGTAAATCACGCATATAAGCCTCAACAGTTCGGGGAGACAGATTGCGCTCAATCGCCAAATGCTGCTCAAATCTTTTTAAAAACGGTTCCACAAAGGTCTCCATCAGCTGTCTTTTTATTGAATCTGGCAATTCCCAGCAATTGACGGTTTTACATCAGCATGCGATACTTCAGCTAATTCACAACGGGGGAGCAAGGACTGTCTGCGAATACCCCAAAAAAACCACGCTATCAGCTTTCGTTTCTGGAGATAATTCGGTGATGACATCCCTGCTAATATCCCTGTTCATCATAGCAAACCTGGGATTATTTATCTTTGACCTGTTAGCGGTTCTCCTTAGCTATAGTATCTGCTGGTATGAATATTCTAACGCTAATCCTGACCTGGTTGATGAAAAATTCAATAGAAAAAACCTGCAACTGATTATTAAATTAATTATCCCTGAAGTATTTCTCGACTTTATTACCATTACGACAATCCCTTTCGGGTTGATTAATAGAAAAAATCAAGCCCTGCAACGCAATGAAACACCGATTTTATTACTTCACGGGCTGTTTGTAAATCAAGCCTGCTGGTTCTGGTTTAAGCATCGACTCAGAAAGAACGGATTCAAAAACCTCGTCACTATGAACCTTTCTTCCTGGCACAGTGAAGAAGCCTTGACCGAACTCCTGGCAAAACGGATTGATGAACTGAGACACCAACTTGGTGTCAATAAAGTTCACCTGATTGGGCATTCAATGGGCGGAATGATTGCCAGAAATTATGTGCAGCTCCGTGGCGGGCATGATAAAGTGGAACAACTGATCTGTCTTGGTGCTCCCCATCATGGCTCAAAATTAGCAACCTTTTCTCTTGATCCCTTGGGTAAACTGCTGATTCCAAATTCCGATTTTTTAGTGAGACTCAACAGCGCACCGATTCCAGAAAATATCCAATTGACTAATATTTACACCAACAAAGACAACATGGTTCTGCCAAATTCTAACAACCATCTGCCTTGGGGAAAAGCAGTCGAACTTGATGGCATGGGGCATACATCGCTGATTTACCGCAAGGCACCACTGGCTGCAACCATTGCTGCACTCAAAGAAGAGGGAACCTCTCCCGCCTAGATGCCCCCTATGCATACAAAGAAAGTTTACTTTTTTGCAATCCCCACCAAAATCAGATCCTGCTCAGGTGTCTCTCCAAAAGCTGAATTCTTACAACGCTGATGATACTCGAGTTGCGCTCGAAAAACTTTTGCAACCCCTTGGCGGCATGGCTGCCTTTGTTAAGCCAGGACACAAAGTTCTCATCAAACCAAACCTGCTCGCTGGCAAAACTCCTGACAAAGCAGTAACGACCCATCCCGAAATCGTCCGCGCGGTGATTACACTGGCTCACGAGGCTGGTGGAGAAGTAGTTGTCGGTGATTCTCCCGGCATTGGCAGCCCTGAAAATGTCGCCCGTAAAAGTGGAATTCTTGCGGTTGTAGAAGATACTGGCTGCCGCTTTACCCCTTTCAAAACATCGGTCACAATCCACCTGACTGGAGGGACTTTCCAACGGTTTGAAGTTGCCCGGGACATTCTGGATGCGGATGTGATCATCAATCTGCCAAAACTGAAAACCCACCAGATGATGGGGCTGACCTGCGGCGTGAAAAATATGTTCGGGGCGGTTGTGGGTCTGCGTAAACCCCGGCTTCATTTACAAGCTGGAACAGACAAGGCTTTTTTTGCCCTCATGTTGTTGGAACTCTGCGAGGCTCTGGCACCAGCGCTAACCATCGTTGATGCCGTCATCGGCATGGAGGGCGAAGGACCAGGCAGTGGCGATCCAGTGCAAATTGGAGCATTGCTGGCAGGCAGCCATCCCCAAGCCATCGATACTGTGGCAACTGAGCTGGTTGGGTTGCAACCACACCAAGTCTGGACACAGCAGCAAGCGATTGATACGGGGCGCCCCTACACCCGAATACAGCAGTTAGAGCTTAGCGGCGACTCCCTTGAAGCAATGAAAATCAATAATTTCCGGGCAGCAAAAATGACCGATGTTAACTTCGGCCTAAAAGGGGCATTAAAACACCACCTTCGCCACGCCCTGACTGCCCGACCCGTCCCAGATCACCATCTCTGCATCCGCTGTAACGACTGCGTCACCCATTGTCCACCCGAAGCAATGAAGATCGAAAACAACCGCCTGATCATCGACTACGATCACTGTATTCGCTGCTTCTGCTGTCAGGAACTTTGTCCACACGGTGCCCTAACAACCAAACAGGGGATATTATTGAAACTGAGTAATTTGTTACAAAAGTAGTTGACCACCCCCCTGCTTCGCTCAGCTTCCCCCTATTTCATAGGGGGGATTAAAGGGGGGTTGCAAATTAATTTGACCAACCCCCACCAATAAGGTAAATAAATCACTCACCTTATGATGCACTCGCAAAAACGAATTACGATGGCTAAGCAAAAATTTCGTCCCACAAGGCATCGTGGTTTTTCAAGGACGAAGGCATACATAGGGTATGTCGAGGTCTTGAAAATCCGCTGCAACGCCGTGGGGCGGACTTTTTTGCGACGCCATCACCTTATGACTTTTCAGGGATAACGCAGCCATGAGCCAAGTGATCAAAATCAAACATGACCTCAGTGAAAAAGAGTGGCGCATCTTTTATAACGTCTACTATCTGTCCGATAAGCGTTTCAAGCTCCGCTTCATCTACGGTACCGGTTCCTGGATTATTGGTGCAGCGGGTCTGTTTGGGCTGTTCAATAATAATCTGATTGCCTTCGGGATGATCGCCTTTGGTCTCTATTGCGTCTTTGCTCGCCAGTTTCTGGTCAATAGAGCCTTAAAAAAAGTCAAAGCAAAGCCCGACTTCCCCGGGACAATTGATTACACCATCGATCAGGATAAAATAGCTGGAATTGAACAGGGAATGAGTTTTGAATTTAACTGGGAGACTTTTCACGGGTATCGTGACGCTAAGCCCGGGTTGCTGATCTACCTGAAAGAAGCAGCCTTCTTTTTCATCCCCAACGAAGCTATTTCTGCGGAAGAGAAGGAAGATATCGTCAGCATCCTGAAGTTGAACAGAGTTCTGGATCTGGCAACAAAGTAAACAGGGATGACCCCCCAGAGATGACCCCCCTGCTTCGCTTCGCTCAGCTTCCCCTATTTCATAGGGGGGATTGAGGGGTGTTTAAAAAAGGCTCACAGAATAAAATGTGAGCCTTTTCAAATCGTTATTGCACGAACAAATAATCAACGCACTTGAACAACTTCTTTCACTTCGGGAATCTGCTCCATCAGGTTGCGTTCAATACCCATTTTTAAAGTCATCGTCGACATCGGGCAGGATCCACAAGCGCCGGTCAATCTGACACTAACAATCCCATCTTCAGAGACATCTACCAGCTCTACATCGCCGCCATCAGCCTGCAGGGTAGGACGAATCAAGTCTAAAACTTCTGTAACGCGTTCTTTCATCTGACATTTCCTCCATCAATTGTGAGTTTATTGGTCAAGTATATCTTCAACTTTGACTTGGTTGCAAGCCCTGTTATCTTTTCCGCGTTAAAACACCCCGGTTGGCATCCCGATATCTCGGATCCGCTTGCTACAGTGGAGTTCCGGCATACCGACATTTTTCCCCTGAACCAGCACCTTAAAACTTTCACCCATCCCCCCTTCCGGCAGGATCAGGATCTTTAAATTCATCCGCAAGGCCTGAGCCTTATTTGGATCCGTTTCACGACTCTCCATCTCTATCAACATGTCCAGGAAACCGAGTGCCATTAAAAATTGATACTGCTGACCAAAATAGAGAACATCGAGACCCTGTTGTCGACCAATTTCCTGTAAGGTGGTGAAATCAATATGGGCGGTTATATCCTGCAAGCCAATCCGTTGATAGGGGTTTTCATTGGTTTGATGTTGATGATAACAAAGCAAGGTTCCAGCATGCCGCCAGGGTGCATACAACTCCTCCGCAAGATAACCATAATCAACCGTCAACACAAACCCGCGCTCGAGAACCTCGGCAACGTGTCTCATCCAGTCGCAAGCAGCAAGGTTAACTTCACAACGGTTACCTTCTGCTGGCTCGATTCCAACCCGTTGAAAATACTCCTTGATTAAACGGGTGGAAAGGGGTCGCAACTCTTCGCTGAAGCCATTATCTGTATTGATGACATAAACTTCCTGCAACTCCCCAGCATGTTTTTCAATCAGGTGGACCGGGAAGGCATCGACCAGCTCATTACTTATAAAGCAACCATGCATCCCCTGCAAATCAGCAAGTTCACACCAATCGACTCGTCCAGTATCGAGATGTCTCCGTAATATCTCCGTCTGCCGCTGTCGACTATACAGACTGATTTCTACAAGCCGATATTCGATCTGCGCATAAAACTCCGGAGAGTTTTCTGCCAGAGCGTCCAGAATATCAAGACAAAGATGACCCTCACCTGCGCCCTGTTCGGCTATTATGAAATTGCCCTTCCCCAATAGTTGCCACATCTGTTCCAGCTGTCGGGCAATCAACCGACCGAAACAGGAATGGACACTGGATGATGTAAAAAAATCACCTTTTTTACCGATCCGGGTACGCGCAGCAGTATAATAACCATGCTCTGGATGATAAAGAGCCTGCTCCATAAACTTCACAAAGGGAATCCCCGCGACTGAATCAATTTGCTGTTGCAGCTTTAAAATGAGCTCTGAGTTCTGAGTTCTGATCATAAAGATATCCAAGAGTGTTCAGATAAAGAGCGAAATTATAGTCATCTGACACGACAAAAACAAGAGATAAAACCACGACAAACGCTTGAACTCGAAGGTAATTCATGCCATTATCAATCGCTGTATAAAAATAGTGGTTAACAGACTATCAACCTGCTTATTTTAATATTGGAGAGAGAATTTATGGCGATCATTACCATTTCCCGCGAGATGGGTAGCGGTGGCATCCCAATTGTCCATCAGGTTGCAAAAGAACTTGGTTATACTCTGGTCGATGGTGATGTTATCAGAAACGCTGCTGAAGATTACGACCTGTCTCAAGAAGCCTTACAGCAGATAGATGAAAAGCCACCGGTATTTATTGAGAATCTGGATCGACAAATTGAATTAAATATGAGTCGTATCCAGTTGATCGTTCTGGAGCAAGCTCTTCAGGGGAATGTTGTCATCTATGGGCGAGGCGGCCAAGATCTGTTGCCTGATATCGCCAGTGTACTTCGTATCAGGATTATTGCCCCCTTCGAAGAAAGAGTTGAACGCTGGGCTCAACGTGAATGGATTGATCCCGATCTGGCTCGTTCGCTAGTGCGTAAGAGTGATCAACAACGAGCTGGCTTTATCAAATACTATTTTGACCGCAACTGGACCAACCCCATTGAATACGACATGGTTATCAATACCATCAGAATTTCTAATGAAACCGCCGTTAAGTTGATTACCAAAGGCATAAAAGATCCCTATTTAGTTGAAAAAAGAGATACCTGCAAAGCAACAATTAAAGACTTAATCATCCAGAAAAAAATCCAAATTGCCCGATTGGATGATGAACGCATTAAAGATATCTGGTTTGATATTGATGTCGTTGATTGCCATGTCACCTTATCTGGTCATGTCTATAGTGAGGCGGAACGCGAGGCAGTTATTGATGATGTAACCGGGATTAAAGAAGTGACCGGGATCACTGACCAGCTTAAAATTGTTAATTATTAACCATTCCTTCCAATAGAGTCACAACAAAACATAAATATTACGCCGGCACTGCCGGCGTTTTGCTTAATCAAATATTAATAAGGAGCCATATCGATGTCTGGACACAGTAAATGGGCCAACATTAAGCACCGCAAAGGGGCACAGGATGCCAAGCGGGGAAAAATATTTACCAAGCTGATTAAAGAAGTCACTATTGCAGCAAGAATTGGTGGGGCGGATCTTGAAGCAAATGCCCGCCTGCGGCTGGCAGTAGATAAAGCCAAACAGGCAAATATGCCCAAAGATAATATTGATCGCGGCATTAAAAAAGGAACCGGGGATCTTGACGGGATCACTTACGAAGAGGGCGTCTTTGAAGGATACGGCCCCGGTGGCGTAGCGGTCATTGTTGAATTCATGACCGACAACCGAACCCGTACCGTGGCTGATGTCCGTCATGCCTTCAATAAGTATGGTGGCAGTCTGGGTGTCAGTGGCTCCGTTGCATTCATGTTCGATCGCAAAGGCCAAATTATCTTTTCCAATGATAATGATTTTGAAACCGTCTTTGAAGCAGCGCTGGAAGCTGGAGCTGAAGATGTTAAAGAAGATGACGACATCATTGAAGTAATCACCGACCCGGTGGACTTCGAGACGGTCAAAAACGAGCTGGAAAAACAAGGGCTGAAATATGAATCAGCTGAAGTCACGATGATTCCACAAAATTTAAACCCGGTGGCTGGAAAACAGGCTGAATCACTGATGAAAATGATTGATGTTCTGGAAGACAATGACGACGTCCAAAATGTTCACGCCAACTTCGATATTTCTGATGACGAAATGGAAAGAATTTTAGGATAGGGAATAGGTACAAGGAGCAAGGTACAAGGTTAACCTTTAACCTTGATCCTTGATCCTTAAACCTTGATCCTTGATCCTTGATCCTTGATCCTTGATCCTTAAACCTTGATCCTTAAACCTTGATCCTTAAACCTTGATCCTTAAACCTTGATCCTTGATCCTTGAACCTTTAACCTTGAGCCTATATGCGTATTTTAGGGATTGATCCCGGCAGCAAAGCGACCGGCTATGGCTTTATTGAGCAGCAGGGAAACCGACTGATCCACCTGGATAACGGAGCCATCTTCACCCACAGCAAAGATGCGTTGGCGGTGCGGTTGCAGATTATCTATCGGGAGCTCTGCATTCTGATCGAAAAACATCGTCCTGAGGTGGTTGCAGTGGAACAGGTTTTTATGGCACGCAACCCGGCTTCTGCGCTGAAGCTGGGGCATGCCCGGGGAATTGCTCTGTTGGCTGGAATTAATGCCGGGCTACCGGTTGCCGAATACTCGGCACTACAGGTTAAAAGCGCCGTTGTCGGTTATGGTCGAGCCGGGAAAAATCAGGTTCAGCAGATGACGAAAGTGCTGTTGAATTTACCTGAGATTGCCCAAGAAGATGCTGCTGATGCGCTTGCGGTGGCAATCTGCCACGCCCATAGCCACCAACTGAGCAACAAAATCGCGCCAACCATTAAAAATCTTCGGGGGAAATAAAGATGATAGCCCTTTTAAGTGGTCAGCTGGCCTATCGCAGTCCAGAGCAAATTATCGTTGATGTCGCAGGCGTCGGTTATCGCCTACAGATTCCGCTTTCAACCTTTTATACCCTCCCAGAAAATGGCAAAGTTCAACTCCAGGTTCATACTCACGTTAAAGAAGATGCCATTAACCTGTTTGGTTTCTCCAGCAGCGCAGAAAAAGACCTCTTCATTCTGCTAATTTCCGTGTCGGGAGTCGGTCCGAAACTAGCGATCACGATTCTCTCGCATATCCCCACTGCGGATCTGGCGCTGGCACTCAGTCAGGGTGATATTCCACGCTTGGTCTCAATCCCCGGTATCGGTAAAAAAAGTGCTGAGCGGTTGATTCTTGAGCTGCAGGACAAAGCGACAGCTTACGCTGTTACCGCGACGATCCCCCCCAGCGACGGTAATATTGCGAATATCAAAGACGATCATCAAGATGCCTTGTCTGCCCTGGTTAACTTGGGCTACAAAGAAACATTGGCAAAACGTGCTTTGAATAATGGACAACTGCCGCCGGGAGCTGCTCTTGAAGACATTCTAAAAGCGGCATTGCAGATCTTGTTGAAGTAACTGGAGTAAATGATGACCGAACGTCTGATTGCCGCCGATGAGCAACCCGAAGAAATCAACTATGAGGCTGGCCTGCGACCAAAATCGCTACAGGAGTATGTCGGTCAAAGCAAAGCAAAGCGCAATCTGAAAGTTTTCATCGATGCGGCACGTAATCGCCAGGAAGCCCTCGATCACGTTCTCTTCTACGGTCCTCCTGGCCTTGGCAAAACCACCCTGGCAAATATTATTGCTCAGGAGATGGGGGTCAACATAAAAAGCACCTCCGGTCCAGTTATTGAAAAGACTGGCGATCTGGCAGCTATTCTCACCAATCTGGAAGAGGGAGACGTCCTGTTTATCGATGAAATTCATCGTCTATCTCCAGTCGTTGAGGAGATTCTCTATCCGGCAATGGAAGATTACCAACTTGACATTATGATTGGTCAGGGACCTTCGGCTCGCACCATCAAGTTAGACCTCCCCAGATTCACCTTGGTTGGAGCCACAACCCGCGCGGGGTTGCTCTCCTCACCATTGCGTGACCGTTTTGGTGTGATCAGTCGGCTGGAATTTTATTCCAAGGACGAACTAACAACCATCGTGAAACGTAGCGCAAATATTCTCAAAATCAAGATTGATGATGATGGCGCCCATGAAATTGCCCGTCGCAGTCGGGGAACCCCAAGAATCGTCAACCGTCTGCTGCGCCGTGTACGCGATTTTGCGGAAGTTGAAGGGGATGGTCAAATCACCTGCGAGTTGGCAGATCATGCTTTGCAACGGCTAGAAGTTGACCATCAGGGATTTGATCACATGGATTCTTTATTGTTATTGACAATCATCGATAAATTTTCTGGAGGACCGGTTGGTCTGGACACCTTGGCTGCAGCAATCGGGGAAGAACGGGACACTATCGAAGAAGTCATCGAACCCTACCTTATCCAGCAAGGGTTTTTAAACCGGACTCCGCGGGGACGCGTTGTTACCGAAAATTGTTTTCGGCATTTTCAACGAACTCCAGTCCAAACAGATGGCAACGGCCCTCTCTTTCGTTCGTAATAATTAATATCTAATGAATCGACACCTGCAACAATTTGCTCAGCAACTTGCAACCTGGACGGAAGCGATCATCGAACATGGTCGCACCCCCTTTCGGCGCGTTGATACTTATCCAGACCTGGATACTGAACAAGGGATTCTAAACCCGCCCCTGGTATTCTGGATCAATCGGCAGAGTATGATGGCCGGTGGGATCCTGTTATTGCCAGACAATAACCTGGAAACCGAACTCAAAACTGGTCGTAGCTGCGCTTCAGCTTTGGGTCTACGGCACTTTGTCACTTGGGAAACCAATCAAGTTAGAATCTGGGCGGTTGAAACAGATAAAACCGTAGAACAGCAGTCATTTCCCCTCTCCAGTCCAAATCAGCCTGAAACTTTTCGTTATTTACTTGCTGATATTCTTGAGGCTCTGAAGCTTCTGGCAGTTCTTGGTGCGATCCCAGCAACTGATCTTTCACCCTACTACTTAAATAATCTGTTTCAGATAACTCTAGAGCAAGCGCTTCCACCGCTGATTGAAGCATACCGCAGCCAACGCTCAGAAGTAGACGAGCATTCCCCAGAAAATGCTGATACTTGTGCTATTGAAGCAAACCGACTGCTATTATTACAAATGCTCTCTCTCCTCTGGTTTAAAAAAATTCCAGGAGCAATTTTACCTGAAAAAATGGAAACGGTTATTGAGCTCTCATTACTCTCACTTCCGGATTCTCTGCAGCAAGCCCTGTCACTCAAAACCACCATCAAACCACCCTCTCTACCACTTGAAGCGGCTGTTTGCTTTCACCATTTGCTCTTGCGCCTGTACCAGCTATCCTGGGATCAACAAGAGAAGAGAGCCAGAGAAAGTATTTACCGTCTAACCGAACATTGGTTTCAAGGTGAAAGGAAAGAACAGGAGCCTGCCTCTATCTATCTCTACCCTGAAACACCGCCATTAAACTCATCGCCGAAGGTTTTACTCTCCAATTCACCATCATTCCTTGCTGCGACTGCACTATTGACTGAGGTTTCAAAACGCCCACAAGGCAAAATAATCTTTGGAACCCTGTTTGAATGTGATCAAGACAGTCTGCTGGGACAACGTGTTTCTGGACGCCTAATAAATCAAACCGGGATTACAAGCTCCAAGCGCCGTGAATATACAACTAAACTGCGAACTGCCTGGCCAAATAGGCATTTAAAAATCGCGACGGGACAACCTTTCTGGCGCTGGGAACTGACCCATCTCTTGGGACTCTGCCACCCAGAACAAAATCTTTCTCTGGAATTGCCGATTGATTTATTGAATGATCCCGAAAATCAGTTTGTGTGGTCTCTATTGTGTGAAAATTATAGCTTTCAGCAAATCGAGCTGTTAAACACCGGAAATATTAAGATAAGTATTTTACGGAGCAAAAGATCAAACGAAACATTTCAGATCCTGTTAGCAGGGGAAATCAGAGAGATGACTCCAGCTCGAAACCCAACCTGTTTCAAAAACCAACTATTACTCGCCCTCTCTTTGCCGTCAGAGATCTATAAATTCCTGGGAAATGAACTCATCTGGCCTGAACCTGACGGTATCCCCAATGATCAGCTTCCTGGCTGGGATCTCTACAGCCAGAGTCACCTCTACAAATGGCTTCAGAGCATCCTGCAGAGCAGAACGGCGACATCAACGTCAGGGAATGAAGGAACCCTGGAAACGGTACCCCTCTATATTCCATATCCTGAGCCACTCCTTTTAAATGAACTCGTAAGCTTTGGGCAAACAACCCAGGATAAGAATCCATCACTAGCAATTGACCATTTTCTGGCAGACCTGCTCTCATGTCCAACGATTGAAAACATTAAATCCTCAGATGCCCCTATAACTCCTAAAATTGATGCCCCAGAAAATCATTCGGAGAAACAACTCAAAGAGACTATCGCACAACAATTGTCAGTCTATGGGATCCCTAATTTTCCTGAGCAATATCTCTATTTTCTGGATCAACCAGAGATGATTCACTACACCATAACTCCCCCGGTGATTACAAAAAGTGACCTCCTTGGACAATTCGAACTGGAAGATGCGAAAGGTCAGATCATTTCCGGCTACGGGGAGGAATTAAAACAGATACTGCTATTTTGTTCAGAACTAGAAAAAACCGAAATCGACCTCCCCAGTGACAGGCATCAGCTTGAGCAATTACTACAGTATTATCAAAAGGATCTGGAAGATCTCTATCGCCATTTGAATAACCTCTGTTATAGCCAGGTAAAAAACTCTAAATCAGCTCGAAAGATACTTAACCGCACCTGGAAAAAACTTAGCCTTCCCAACCCTTCATGGTTTAAAAAATAATAGAAATACCCATTGGGTAAAACAACAACAGAGTAAAACCTTATTTTTCAACCAGAAGATTCAGACTTACAATATTTGCGTTTTGATAAGATTCTCTTTGTTCATTTGAACTGTTTTCAGAAACTGCTATAATTCCTATAAGTTTTAAACTTCCGTATCCTTGCTGACAGGAGGTAATAATGCTGGAAATTGTTGAAAAGACTTTGTTAACTGGAATCGGTGCTGTGGCATTGACCCAAAAAAAAGCAGAAGAACTCATTGGCGATCTCAAAAAACGGATGAACCTTACTGAAGACGAAGGCAAAAATCTTCTTGAGAAACTCCGTGGTGCCGCAAAAGACAATCAGGAGAAGCTGGAGAAAATGGCTCAAGATGAAGTCAAAAAAGCTTGTGATCGCATGGGTGTAGTCACTGCGGCAGAATTTGAAAAATTGCAGCACAAAGTGGAACTGCTGGAAAAACAACTCAAAACAAAATAAAGCTCTACACTGGATTATATTTTGCCACTCAATCGGATTAACCGCAATATTCGTTCTATTAAACGCTATCGACAAGTCCTCGGAATTCTTATTAAATATGGATTCGGACATATCGTCGAACAGCTCAATATTGATTATTATCTTGAGCTGGGCAAGCGGATTGTTTCTCTGGGAACCGCTTCCCGTGAGTTGGAGCGCCTGACCCAAGCTGCCAGATTCAGATTGGCACTGGAAGAACTCGGTCCAACCTTTATCAAGTTTGGTCAACTCCTCTCCACCCGTTCAGATATTGTTCCTGCCGAAGCCTTGAAAGAACTTCAAAAACTTCAGGATCACCTGCCTGCAGTGCCAACCGAGCAGATCATGGCTCAAATTCATCGTGAACTCGGTTATCCAACAGAAGAATTGTTCAAAGATTTTGAAGACCTCCCTCTGGCAACAGCAAGCATTGCCCAAGTTCACCGCGGTACCTTAAAAACTGGCGAACAGATTGTTTGTAAGATCCGCAGACCCGGTATTGAGCCGATCATTGAAACAGACATAGATATCATGATGGGCCTCGCTTATCTGATTGAAAAACACTTGCCGGGGGGTGAGTTATACGATCCCATCGGTTTAATCAAAGAGTTCCGCCGCACAATTCATCGTGAACTCGATTTTTCACGTGAAGGTCGGACAACAGAACGCTTTGCCGCTAATTTTAAAGATGATGAAACAATTCATATCCCTAAAGTATTCTGGGACTATACTGGCTCAACAGTCCTGACACTGGAATATATAGATGGGATAAAAATCTCCCGGCATGACGAATTAAAAGCGGCAGGATTTGATTTACAGGTTATTGCCAGAAACGGCGCAAATAACTTTTTGAAACAGGTTTTCATCCACGGTCTATTTCATGCGGATCCCCACCCGGGCAATCTTCATGTTCTACCGGGAAATGTTATATGCATTTTTGATTTTGGTATGGTAGGACGTCTCGATGACGATTTAAAACTACACCTGACAGAACTGCTACTGTGCATCCTGCACCGGGATGTTGGCCGGCTTATTCGACAGCTTCTTTATTCGGGTGAATTGCACGATGAATCAAATCTGAAGAATCTAAAAAGAGACCTTACCGAATTTATTGATGATTATTACGACATTCTTTTACAGGATCTACAAGTTGGAAAGCTACTCATAGATTTTGTGGGAATACTGACTGAACACCAGATTAAATTCCCATCGAATCTAATGTTATTATCTCGTGCTTTATTTGTCATGGAAGGGTTGGGAAAACAACTGGATCCAGAGTTCAACATGGTTGAACAACTCAAACCGTTTGCTGAACAGATCATCAAGAATCGCTACTCTCCAAGCAGTATTGCCAAGGATGCTGCACAAACTCTGCAGTCGTATCAGGCTCTCGGTAAAAGTCTTCCTAAAGATATTAAGGAATTTATTAACCGAATCAACCACAATAAATTCAAGATCGATCTGGAACACCGTGGTCTTGAACGTTTAGCTAACGACCTCGATAAATCAACCAACCGCATCTCATTTAGTATGGTTATTGCGGCTTTAATCATTGGATCTTCTTTAATCATGCAGATCGACAAAGGGCCAATGCTGTTTGGATTTCCGATGTTGGGATTATTGGGCTATTCCGTCGCAGGTTTTCTTGGTTTTGGTCTTGCAATCGCAATTTTACGTTCAGGTCGCATGTGAAGCAACTGTGTTGACTCCGACACAGAATCACGTAAAAGTTGCAAAATTTTGCAACAGATTCCACTAAAGAAGATTTCTTAAAAATAAATAAGCTATAATTACAGCACCTTAGAAGAGGTCACAAGTTGGCAAGAGTTTTGCATTAAGTTCAATCAGTTTTACCTATAACTCGATTGGACAACAGAAAAATGATTCTTCAACGCACCATCAAAAAGCCAACGACAATTTCCGGTATCGGCTTACATAGCGGCGCACGAATTAACTTAAGAATGCGCCCGGCAACCGCAAACACTGGGATCATCTTCCATCGCACCGATGGGGAACAAACTGTCGACATAAAAGCCTGCTCTGAAAATGTTGTAGACACGCGGATGGCAACCGTTATCGGTCATCAAGGGATGACTATTTCAACGATTGAGCATTTTATGGCAGCCTTGGCGGCTTTTGGCATTGATAATCTCCATGTCGATATTGATGGTCCGGAGGTTCCCGTCCTTGATGGTAGCGCAGCACCCTTTATCCGTGAGATCCAACAGGCGGAAGTTAAAATGCTTAACCGTAGCCGTAAATTTATTGCTATCCGCAAACCGCTGGAAATTATTGAGGGTGAGAAACGAATCAGCATTATTCCATCCCGTTTTTTCAGAATTTCTTTTGATATCGCATTCGATCATCCAGCTATTTCAGTGCAGCAGCACAGCATGAAATTTACCACTGAAACTTTTTGCAAAGAAATCGCGCCTGCGAGAACCTTTGGTTTTCTGCACGAAGTTGAGCATCTGAAGGCTAATGGGTTGGCTCGCGGCGGTTCTCTGGAAAATGCCGTTGTTATTGATAGCCATGGGGTGATGAACCCTGAAGGGCTACGTTTTCAAAATGAGTTTGTCCGTCACAAGATCCTAGATTCCTTTGGAGATTTCAGCCTGCTTGGATCACCACTGCTTGGTCACATCAAGGCGTTTAAAGCCGGTCATGACCTGAATGCAAAAATGGTGCGGAAGATTGAAGAAAACCCGAGTCACTGGGCTTATGTTGAATTCAGTGAACAAGCTCTCCGAGAGGCTCAACGGGTTAAAACAAAAACTTTCGCCATTGATCTAGCTTGGAACAAAGCATAAAATTCAGCGGACTCTTTTCCATCTTGGCAGCCTTTAGAACTGCAGTTGCGATCATTGCAACAGGCTTCCACTTTCCTACAATCTCCAGCAGTTTATAGTCTCGTCATCAGCCTGCTTACAAGCATATTCTCAACTACACCTATCCCCCCATTCCAATTTCTGACGGAATCTGCTAAAATGCGCGTTTCCCGGATTGGAAAAAGCTCTATTTTTTCTCTAGAAATTTGAGAGAAGTAAAAGGAGGATAGGCTTGATGATTCAGGTCGTTTATAGAAATGGCAAAGAAGACCAGGTAGAACAAAAATTTCTGGATATCCTGCTTCACATTGGAGAAGTTCAGGAATTTCGCCGCAGTGACCATTGGGTCAATGTTGCTGAAGACCCAATTCGTTCATCTCAACAAGGTGAATACGGCGGCAACAACAGGCGGTTGCACAACGGCACTGAACTTCTCTCTGCCATGGGAATCTAATTTCACCAAAGAGCTGAAATAGCCATTTTCCCAAATTTTCATTTATAAGCCGCAGGACAACCAGAAAAAGTCAGCTTTTAGAATTTTTATCTGAAAGGTGGGCAGGTATTTCAAAATTCAGTGACAATATTGGTTCTTGTTGACTTCCAGTTAAAAAATTCTTCAAAGCAACCAACATCCATTTAACTCCGCGCCAGATCTTTGGTAACAACCAGATCATTAATACAATAAAAACCGCCAGCAGAACAATAAACAGCAGAGGATAGTGGAAAGCAGTCCAGAGCCCGGCAATGACCAACGCATCCTCTGACAAGGACGCAAACCAATTGGTGAAAGGTTCAGGAGAAGCATTAATCAGCACTCTGGTTCCTGCTTTAGTTGCATGAACACCAGCCGCCAGACCACCCCGACAATTGCCGCGGCCAGTAATACTGCCGGGTCAACACCACCAACAGCGCCGGCCGCCATAGCTGCGCCCGCAGGAATCCGGATGAAAGTGTGCAGAGCATCCCATGAAGTATCAACCCCTGGCACCTTATCCACAAAAAACTCAACAAGATACATTGCACCTGCGGCAAATAAAACCAGTGGGCTGGTGAGAATCTGCAGGTCAGGAGGCAACACCGTGTTTCCAGTGCTCCCCAGCAACCCAAGCACCAGAATCGTAGCATATAAATTGATGCCACTCGCCCAGGCAACCCCCATGCTCAACGCAATAATTGATGCTATTTGATCAAATTGTTCCACCACATTGTTCCCCTATTAAAATCATCATGTTCAAATCAAAGGAATCAGGGCTATTTGTCGTTTTCCACCGGATCGTGATCACCAAAAAAAATCCGAACGACTTCCTTGAACTCTGCATCAACTTGCCGAATTGTTGGAGCAATAAGTTCCTCTGTCAACCCGATTTCTTCCCAAGCCTTGATTTGCAACTCTGGAATTTCATTAACCAACATCGCCTCATACCCACAAGCATGGGCAAGAATATCGGCGCTATGAACAACACAGGCCTCTGTGGAATAATGCGCCAAGCGGGGGGAATGATGGCTGCCGATCATGCGGATTAATGCCGGCGATAAACGCCATTGTTTAGCCAACAGCTTACCGACAATACTGTGATCTGTTTTCAGACAATCTTGCTCCGCGCGATACATCGGTAGATGATCTTGTTGGGCCTTGGCAATCGCAACTGCATAT
Organism: Desulfuromusa sp.; assembly: GCA_045047095.1. GTDB lineage: Bacteria > Desulfobacterota > Desulfuromonadia > Desulfuromonadales > Geopsychrobacteraceae > Desulfuromusa. The sequence goes on from JASFYS010000135.1 coordinate 30,971, forward strand.
TGAACTGGCATCCGGTCAAGCATCACCAAGCGACCGATATCGTGCAACAGTCCCCCAATAAAATATTTTTCCGCCGCCTTCTTGCCAAGATGACCGGCAAGAATTTTAGAAAATAAACCACAACGGATCGAGTGGCGCCAGAATGAATCCATATTCAGTAAATCAGAAGGGATGTTCTGAAATTGCTTAATGACCGAGATCCCTAACGTTAAAGTTGATAGTTCATTCGTCCCCAGCAGAGAAACTGCCCGTGAGACAGAATCGATCTTACCGGAAAATCCATAAAAGGGACTATTGACAAGTCGCAACAAACGTACGGTTAAACTTGCATCCTTACTGATAACGTTTGCAATTTGGTGGGATGAGGAATTGGGGTGATTCAAAAGCTCAACGATATGGGTATAAACCGTCGGCAAGGAGACAATATCCACATCCCCTTTAAGAAGATGTGGAACACTTAATGGCCGTTTTCCATCCTGTTGGGTTGGCAGCGCTAAAAGTTCAGAGAAAACCACGGGATCTAAACCCTGCTGCAAATGCAGAGCAAAGCGATGCACAGCGTGGCGATACAGGGACGCTATCGGCTCCTGATCCAGGTTATTTAATATAAATTTAGGCGTTAAATAAGTGTGGGCTTTCTCAATAAATTCAGAGCTTAATTCTTGATTTTTGGTATATTCTTCCCCCAAACTTGATTCATCAATATCCGCTTCTATCACTCCCCAGGTTTTAAGAATCTTGAGATGATCCTGTTGCAATGCAGCACCAGCAGCAAGGACAAATCGCCCCGTGGGAGTCAATAAATCCTCTGCCAGAACCATCCCTACAATTAAATCATCAATATATATAAGAGCCAAAACAACAATCCTTTAGATAGATACAACTTAAAAGCAACCCTACTCAATCAACAGACTCCTCAGAAAGGTCTTTATGGACTGGAAGAGCGGGCACTTGTGGCAAGCCCCAAATTTGTTCATTGTATTCCTGCATGGTACGATCTGTAGAAAATTTACCTGCCGCCGCAGTATTGAGAATACTCATCCGGAGCCATCGCGGTTGATCCTGATAAGCCTGTGCTACCTGTTTTTGAGCCTCAACATAGCCAGCAAAATCAACGGCAACCAACCACGGATCATGGGGGCTTCTAATCGCATGAATAATCGGTTCAAATATCCCGGTTTCAAATTGATTAAAGTGTCCACTTTGTAGAAGTTGCATCACCCGCTTCAAATCTTCGTTTGCAGCAATAATGGCTTCTGGATTGTAGTCTTTCCGCTGTTTTTCGGCTTCAGGTGTCGTCAACCCGAACAAAAAGAAATTATCGGCACCAACTTCTTCACGAATTTCAATATTAGCACCATCCAGAGTGCCGATGATTAATGCACCATTCAGCATAAATTTCATATTTCCAGTTCCAGAGGCTTCTTTCCCTGCAGTAGAAATCTGCTCTGATAAGTCGGTACCAGCGCAAATCACCTCCATAGCTGACACCCGGTAATTCGGCAAAAAAGCAACCTTGAGCTGGTCACCGACCGATGGATCATTATTGACCAGAGTGGCAACATTGTTAATCAACTTAATGATCAGTTTAGCCATAAAGTAACCCGGTGCAGCCTTACCACCAAATAACACACAACGAGGGGTCCAGCCATCAGTGTCGCCACGTTTGATCCGATCATACAAGTGGATCACATGTAAAATATTCAGTAATTGGCGTTTATACTCGTGGATGCGTTTAACCTGGACATCAAACAAAGCGTCAGGATGAAAATCAATGCCACAATCTGTTCTGACCAATTCGGCCAGACGCTGCTTGTTATGTTGTTGCACCTGCTGCCATTGTTGCTGAAATGGTAGATCATCAGCCAATGGTTTCAAGCGGCTCAGCTGTCCAAGATCAGTCACCCAACCAGCGCCAATTTTCTCAGTGATCAAACGGCTCAGCTTCGGGTTGGAATATGCCAGCCAACGCCTCTGGGTCACTCCATTCGTTTTATTGTTAAATTTTTCTGGCCAGAGTTCGTAAAAATCTCGGAACAAACCTTCCTGCAGCAATTGTGAATGCAATTCAGCAACCCCGTTGACAGAGAAACTCCCCACAATTGCTAAATAAGCCATCCGCACTTGCGGTTCCGGTCCTTCCTCAATCAACGACATCCGTCGCTGCCGCTCTATATCTCCTGGCCAACGCTCTGCCACCTGCTTCAAAAAACGGGCATTTATTTCATAGATAATTTCCATCAACCGCGGTAGTAACTGCTGAAATAGCGGTACAGGCCATCTCTCCAGTGCTTCAGGCAACAGGGTATGATTCGTGTAAGCCATGGTCGTTTGAGTGATTTTCCAAGCTTGTCCCCAGTCCAAACCCTGGTCATCCATAAGCAGACGCATCAGCTCAGCGACAGCGCAACTCGGATGGGTATCGTTCAGTTGAAAACAGTTTTTTTCTGCAAATTGGCTCAGATCGGCCTGTTCGGTAATGAGCCACCGATTCAGGACATCCTGTAAACTGGCTGAAGCAAGAAAATATTGTTGCTGTAACCGCAGCTCCTTGCCATTCTCACTGCTATCGTTGGGATAGAGAACCATTGTAATTTTTTCAGCCTCATTCTTGTTTGCCACTGAACCGGTATAGTCACCGCTGTTAAATTCTTCCAGATCAAACTCCTCCGTCGCTTCTGCCTTCCACAGCCGCAGAGTATTGACGGTTCCATTACGATAACCGGGAATCGGAATATCGTAAGGGATCGCGATAACATCCCGGGTATTAACCCAACGCATCCGGAGTCTTCCGGTAACATCAGTAGTAGATTCACTGTGGCCACCAAACTTTATCCGCTGACTGTATTCAGGCCGCTTAATCTCCCAACAATTTTCGGTTCCCAACCAGTGATCCGGTTCCTCGACCTGATAACCATCGACAATATGCTGCCGGAACATCCCATATTCATAGCGGATACCATATCCCTGCACCGGCAACTGCAGGGTTGCACAACTATCCAGAAAACAGGCTGCAAGACGCCCTAAACCACCATTTCCCAAGCCGGCATCCGGCTCAATCTCAGCCAACTCTTCCATCTCCAGGCAGAGATCTGACAAGGCCTTAGTGAGCTCATCTTTAAGGCCAAGGTTCAACACTGCATTCCCGAGGGCTCGGCCCATCAGAAATTCCAGAGATAAATAATGGGTTCGCTTGCAGCCACTCTCTTCATAGGCATAGCGGGTGTTCTTCCACCGTTCCATCAACCGGTCACGAATCAGCAACGCCAAAGCCTCGTAGGCATAGTGGGTCAGACGACAGCTACGGTCACGCCCCAAACTGTTCATATAATAGTGACGAAAATCACTTTCTAAGGCTGCAGCATCCTCCCCCAAAGGGGGGAGTTCAGTTAATTTCGGACAAGCATCACTATGTTTAAAATGGGTAGAGTCCATGAGAGATTCCTTCTAGTTCAACAAATTTACGTTAATGTGCTTCAGCCCAATTGTCCCCGGTTCCGATATCCACTTTCAACGGGAGATCAAGGGGTACAGCGGTTTCCATTTCGACTCTGATAAGTTCATGAACCTGTTCAAGTTCCGCTTCCGGAACTTCAAAAACCAGCTCATCATGAACCTGCAGCAACATTCTCGCCTCCAGTTGTTCAGCACCGAGGCGTCGATCGATATTCACCATCGCAACTTTAATAATATCAGCAGCACTTCCCTGGATTGGATAATTGATTGCATTTCGCTCAGCATAGCTACGCACTGCACCATTTTTACTGGAAATTTCGGGAATCGCACAATGCCGGCCAAGAATTGTTGTCACATATTGATGTTCGCGTGCCTCAGCTCTCTTCTCCTCCATATATTTCCGGATCGCCGGGTAACGTTCAAAATAGTGATCAATAAACTGCTGCGCTTCAGCACGACTGATGCCAAGATCTTTAGCCAAGCTGAAAGCCCCCATCCCGTAAAGGACACCAAAATTGATGGTTTTAGCCTGACGGCGCATTTCATCAGTGACCATCTCGGGGAAAATATTAAATATTTCGCTGGCAGTCCGTTTATGGATATCTTCCCCGGCAACAAAACTCTCTTTCAAGGCCGGGACATCAGCCATCTGTGCCATCACCCGTAATTCTACCTGAGAATAATCGGCAGACAACAACAGCCAACCATTTTCCGGGATAAAAGCTTCACGAATACGCCGCCCTTCTGCCGTCCTGATGGGGATATTCTGGAGGTTTGGATCGCTGGAAGAGAGTCGACCCGTAGCAGTCACTGCCTGATTGAAAGAGGTATGCAGTCGCCCCGTATTCGGATTAATCAGTTTCGGCAGAGCATCAGTATAAGTGCTTTTCAATTTACTGACAGAACGGTAATCAAGGATTTTAGCGGCAATATCATGTTCATCCGCCAAACCATTGAGAACATCAACATTAGTCGACCAGCCCGTTTTCGTCTTTTTTCCCTTTGGCAGCCCAAGTTTTTCAAACAATATTTCCCCAAGTTGTTTGGGAGAATTAATATTGAACGATCCCCCGGCCAAGCCGTGGATTTGTCCCTCCAGAATTTCCAGTTTTTTGCCCATCTGTCCAGAAAGGTCACCGAGAAAGTCTGCATCAATCCGGATGCCACGCCACTCCATCCGCGTGAGGACATCGACCAGCGGCATTTCAACCTCGCGAAACAGTTTTTCTGCCTTTCCAGTCGGCAGCTGAGGTAATAATTTTTCAGCCAACTGCCAAGTGATATCGGCATCTTCAGCAGCATAGCGAACCGCCTTTTCTACTTCAACTTCGCTGAAACAGATCTGTTTTTTACCCCGACCGGTCATTTCAGAATAGGGAATCATCTGGTGATTTAAGTGTTCAGCTGCCAGAGCATCAAGACCATGGGATTTAGATTGCGGATAAATGACATAAGAGAGAACCATTGTATCAATTTCAATCCCGGCCAGCTCAATCCCGGCGTGGCGCAGCACCAGAGCATCATATTTAATATTCTGACCGATTTTTTTGTACTCTGGATTCTCCAGCATCGGGCGCAGTTTTTCTAACACTAACCCTTTTGGGAGTTGTTGCGGCACCCCCAGATAACTGTGCCCAACCGGGAGATACCAGCCATGATTGGCTTGAATGGCAAAAGAGAGGCCAACCAGGTCAGCCTGCACCGCAACCAGGCTGGTCGTTTCGGTATCGATGGCGAAACGTTCGGCTGCTTTGAGCTGTTCAATCATGCTATCGAGTTCTTCTGCTGTCAGCACAACCTGATAATCTCCATCTTCTGAGTTTTCGAGTGGCTGGCGAGAAAACTGCTGTAACAACTTAGGAAATTCAAGCTGCTTAAATAGAATGGTCAAGGCTTCTCGGTCTGGATCCCCCAGAGCTAATTCATCCAGAGTAACATCAATCTCAAGATCATAAATCAGAGTAGCCAAGGTTCGGGACAGCCTTGCCTGATCAGCAAATTCACGTAAATTTTCTTGTCGCTTTTTCCCTTTTACCTGATCAATATTGGACAGAAGGTTTTCAATCGTTCCAAACTCTTGAATCAAACTGCTGGCAGTTTTCTCACCAATCCCCGGAACTCCCGGAATGTTATCTGAGCTGTCACCAGCTAGACCTAGAATTTCCAACACCTGCTCTGGTGGAACTCCGAAGCGCTCGATAACTTCATCCCGCCCGGAAATTTTTCCCTTCATCGTGTCGAGCAAACGCACCCGCTCACCGACAATCTGCATTAAATCTTTGTCGCCGGTAACAACGGTAATATCCAACCCCTGCTCAGCGTAGCGTTTTGCCAAAGTTGCAATAATATCATCCGCCTCATAACCGGCCAGCTCCAGCCCGGGAAGATTAAAAGCGCGCACCACTTCTTTAATCAGCGGAATCTGTGGCACCAGATCCTCCGGCATAGCGGAACGGTTTGCTTTATACTCTGGATACATGTCCTTGCGAAATGTCGGCCCCTTGGTATCAAAGATAACCGCAACGCGATCCGGCTGTTCTTCACGTAATAAGGTGAGGAGCATATTGGTAAAACCATAAACCGCGTTGGTTGCCTCCCCTTTGGAGTTGGAAAGATGACGAATTGCATAATAGGCACGATAAATATAAGAGGAGCCATCAATCAGATAGACTCGTTCACTTTTGTCCGACATATTTGACCTTTCACTTCTGCATAAATTTTCTGAATTATTTCATACCCCAAGCTAAAGGGGAAGGTTGGAAAATGAAACAAACCCCAAAAAGATTTACAGAACCAGAACAGGCATGTTGACATTCCAAGTCTGATGTTATTATCTTCCCCTGAGGCTTAGTATGTGAAATACGATTTAAGATATATAAATAGTGAGCGGAGAGACTTAAATGCACGATAATTTTGAAGACCACGACGAGTCGATCGAATACGAAATTGAGGTTGAAACTGATACCGACGTCCAGGCTATTCCCGATGATGGGCTGGTTCTGGCACGCGACATGCTGCCATCGCGACTGCCAATCATTCCGTTACGCCCGCGCCCAGCATTTCCCGGAGTCATTATTCCACTGACAGTTAATGGAAAAGCGCGGGTTAATACCATCAAGAAAGCGATGGAAACCGATTCGCAAGCAATCGGTCTGGTCATGGTGCAAGAGCTGGATGATCCGGATTCTACGACAAACCTGCAACGGGTCGGGGTCGCAGCAAAAATCCTTAAATTGATCCACGCAGAAGATGATAGTGCTCACGTTCTGGTCAATAGTCTGGAGCGTTTCAGCATTGATGAAGTTCTGGAAATCAATGACATTATTTATACTGATGTCACCTATTTTCTCAGTACCGTCTACACCGACAATCCCGAGCTGAGAGCCTACTCCATGGCGATCATCTCAACCTTGAAAGAGCTGGTACAGATTAATCCTCTCTACTCGGAAGAAATCAAATTGTTTTTGGGTCGTACGAGCATGGACGACCCGGCTCGATTGACAGATTTTGCTGCCAACTTGACCAATGCCGACGGTTTTGAGCTTCAGGAAGTTCTGGAGACCTTCGATATTCACCGGCGCATCGACAAGGTGCTGGTACTACTGAAAAAAGAGCTCGAGGTCTCGCGGCTGCAGAATAAAATCTCCCAACAGATTGAAGAAAAAATTTCTGCCCAACAGCGTGATTTCTTTCTCCGGGAACAATTTAAAGCAATCAAGAAAGAGCTTGGCTTGGAGAAAGAGGGAAAAGTCTCCGAAATTGAAAAATACCAGAAACGGCTAAAAAAACTGACCCTGAATGAAGAAGCACAGAAGGCCGTTGATGAAGAGATCGAAAAACTACAGCTGATTGAGCCTTCTTCTCCGGAGTATAATGTCAGCCGTAATTACCTCGATTGGTTGACGATCCTCCCCTGGGGGAAATACAGTAAAGATGCTTACGATCTGACCCGCGCCAGACGGGTACTTGATCGTGACCACTACGGTCTGGATGATGTCAAAGAACGAATCCTTGAGTTTATTGCCATTGGCAAAATGAAAGGGGATATTTCCGGTTCGATTCTTTGCCTGGTCGGGCCTCCAGGTGTGGGTAAAACTTCGGTGGGTAAAAGCATTGCTGATGCACTGAAACGTAAATTCTACCGCTTCTCTGTCGGTGGCATGCGTGATGAAGCTGAAATCAAAGGGCACCGGCGCACCTATATTGGGGCTATGCCGGGGAAGGCAATCCAGGCCATGAAGAGTGCCGGCACCTCCAACCCGGTGCTGATGCTGGATGAAATCGATAAAATTGGGGCATCGTTCCAGGGTGATCCAGCTTCAGCGCTACTGGAAGTTCTTGATCCGGAACAGAATGATAGTTTTCGTGATCACTATCTGGATGTCCCTTTTGACCTCTCAAATGTTATGTTCATTACCACCGCAAACCAACTGGACACCATCCCGGCACCGCTGCTCGATCGGATGGAAGTGATTCGTCTCTCCGGCTATATTCTAGAGGAGAAACTGGAAATTGCCCGCCGCTATCTAATCCCCAAGGCATTAAAAAGCCACGGCATGACCAAAGCCCAGGTCACTATCAATAAAGCAGCAGTTGCCAGCATTGTTGATCGCTACGCCAGAGAAGCCGGGGTGCGTGGATTGGAAAATAAGATCAAAAAAATCATGCGTAAAGCAGCGATGGAATTTGCCGAAGGACGTGAAGAGAAAGTACGGGTCACCAAACACGATATTGAGCAATACCTCGGCAAACCGGTTTTTGCTGAAGAAGGATTGATCAAAAACTTACCGGGAGTAGTCACTGGTCTGGCCTGGACGCGCATGGGTGGCGCCACTCTACAGATTGAAGCAACGTCAATGAAGAGTAAAACAAAAGGCTTTAAACAGACGGGACAGTTAGGCAAAGTCATGGTCGAAAGTTCCGAGATTTCATACTCTTACGTCATGGGACATCTTGATCAATATAATATCCCCGAAGATTACTTTGACAACCATTTCATTCATCTCCATGTTCCAGACGGGGCAACACCAAAGGATGGTCCCTCTGCAGGGGTCACCATGACGACCGCGCTGCTATCAATGATCATGAGGAAACCGATACGTCATAAACTGGGAATGACGGGGGAATTATCATTGACTGGGAGTGTCTTGCCAATCGGTGGAGTGAAAGAAAAAACCATCGCTGCTCGTCGAGCCGGTTTGGAAACTTTGATTTTTCCCTACGAGAATAAAAAGGACTATGAAGATCTGGCCGATTATCTCCGCGAAGGGATAGAAGTTCATTTTGTCAAAGAGTATCCAGATGTTTTCAAAATTGCCTTCAGTGCATAGAATTAAATAAACAGGAGAAGTAAATGACCACCGATGAGCTAAAATCAGTCCTGTTAGGGCTTTCAATTGAAGAGAAAAAAACCTTCATTATCGACACCCTGCCCGAGTTGACCAAAGATGTTATTAAAGAACCGGGCTTCATGATGCAACTGTTCCCGGTCTTTCTTGGCATCCTCAAAGAGAGTGGTATGGATCTGCAGCAGCTGCTGCAGGTTGCAACGATGATGGGCGACCAGCAAAAACAAGAATAATATTGAAAAGATATGGCCTTAGTTTGAGCCAACACCAGCAAAATGGGGACAGGCTCCTGCCCCATCGGGGGCTGTCCCCATTTTGCAGCGCGAACCAGCAGTGTTACCAAACGAAACCTGAACCGGTTTTGCGAAGCAGAGCAACGGCAATGGTTAACCCGTAAAAATTGGGACAGCCCCCGGTGAATCTGGGGACAGTCCCAATTTTACTCCGTTGGTGGGTATGGGTGCTTAAACTAACTCCATTTGTAGGTGTCATCAAAATTAGAGATATAAACACTTTTCTTGGAGTCAAAATATAATGCGTGTCCTATCCGGTATTCAGCCGTCCGGTTCTCTTCATCTGGGGAACTTCTTCGGCATGATGCAAAAAATGATCAACTATCAGGAGCAGGAAGACCTGTTCTGCTTTATTGCCAATTACCACGCTATGACCAGTCTTGCAAATGGTAAAGCGCTGGCAAAAGGAACCTTGGAAGCAGCTGCTAACTTTCTCGCACTGGGGCTCGATCCTGAAAAATCAACATTCTGGGTGCAATCGGACATCCCGGAAGTTCAGGAACTCAGCTGGATTCTTTCCAACTTCACCCCCATGGGATTATTGGAACGCTGTCACAGTTACAAAGATAAAGTCGCTCAAGGGATCAAACCAAATCATGGGTTATTTGCTTATCCGGTGCTGATGACAGCAGATATCCTGCTGTTTCAAAGTGACCGGGTTCCCGTTGGCAAAGACCAGAAACAGCATCTGGAAGTTGCTCGCGATATCGCCATAAAATATAACAATGAACACGGCAACGTTTTCACTGTTCCAGAACCGGAAATTGATGAAGATGTTGCAACTGTACCAGGGCTCGATGGTCGGAAAATGAGCAAGAGCTATGGCAATACCATCGATCTGTTTCTCGAAGACAAACCACTGCGTAAACAGATTATGCGGATCGTTACTGATCCAACCCCGATAGAAGAAGCCAAGAATCCTGACACCTGTAATATCTTTCAGATTTATCGCTTATTCCTCGATAAACAGGGAGTTGAGGATCTACGCCAGCGCTACTTGACTCCGGGCTTACGTTACGGTGATGTGAAACAGGAATTATTTGAAACCGCCCGTGATTTCTTTGCCCCCTACACCGAAAAACGCAAAGAACTCCTCGCCGATCCCGACAATTTACGAAAAATTCTTGCACTGGGAGCTGACAAGGCTCGCTACGCTGCCAATAAGACCCTGCGTAAGGTGCGTAAAAAAGGGGGATTGATTTATTGACAATCAGTATTCTGGGAACATGTACTCGTTACGTGTCCCCGGAATACGGAACACACCCCGTCCCCGTCCCCTTCCCCATCCAAAGCAGTCTCCTGGCAACCAACTACGGATTTTGTAACAGAAATCTCCACTAGACAAATTAACGCAATGCAGGTTACAGTAACTTCCGTTACCGTAGCGGAGATACCAATGAAATTTTACAATCGTGAAAAAGAGCTGGCACTATTGCAGCGGATTGAGAAATCATCCCGGGTTTCATCCAAAATGACCGTCATCGTTGGTCGCCGAAGAATTGGCAAAACCAAGCTGGTACAAAAGGCGTTTGACCATAAACTCTATTTTTTTGTCGCCAAAAAAAATGAAGCTCTGCTCTGTGAAGAATTTATCCCGATCATTCAAGAAACCCTGAATATCAAGGTTCATGGTCAATTTGTAAAATTCAGAGAGCTGTTTGAATTTCTTCTCGAACAATCAAACCATCACCCTTTTACTTTGGTTATTGATGAATTTCAGGAGTTTTTAACCATCAATGACAGCATTTATTCTGACATGCAAAATCTCTGGGACAGCTACAAAGATCACTCAAAAATGAATCTGGTTTTAAGTGGCTCGGTTTACTCTCTGATGAACAGAATTTTTGAAGACAAGAAAGAGCCGTTATTTGGGCGAGCTGATCATAAAATCCACCTGAAACCTTTTACCATCATGACCATAAAAGAGATTTTACAAGAGAATGCTCCTCAATATAGCCATGATGACTTGTTAGCATTTTATATTCTCACCGGTGGAATCGCTAAATATATTGAGATATTTGTTGATCATCATGCCTTTACCCTTCCAGATCAGCTGGATCTTATTTTTGATGAGTATTCACTTTTTCTTGAAGAAGGGAAAAATCTGCTAATTGAAGAATTTGGCAAAAGCTACACCACCTACTTTTCAATCCTCTCTCTCATTTCAGCCTCCAAAACCACCCGGAGCGAGATTGAAGGAACTTTAGAGAAAAATGTTGGCGGCTATCTTGACCGACTCGAAAATGAATATACCATCATAAAAAAAGTGAAACCAATTTTCGCCAAACCTGGGAGCAGAACGGTAAAGTATGAAATTATTGATAACTTTTTCAACTTCTGGTTCCGGTTCATCTATAAGTACAGAAGTACTATCGAGATAGAAAACTATCCCTATGTGAAAAAAATCGTTTTAAGAGATTATCCAACCTATAGCGGTCGCTTTTTGGAAAAGTTTTTTATTGAAAAGCTAAAACTGTCTCGCGATTTTTCAACAATTGGAACCTATTGGGAAGCAAAAAATCTCAATGAAATTGATATTGTCGCAGTGAACGATGAGTCAAAGACAATGCTTATTGCAGAAGTGAAAAGGAATCGAGAAAAGATCAATCTCAACCACCTGAAAAGCAAGGCAACAAAACTGCTCGATAAACACCCGGAGTACATGACACAATTTATTGGCTATTCGTTACAGGACATGTAGAATTAGAAAACAAGGGGAAAGAGGAAGAGCCTTCGCTCCCAGGGAGAAGGTAGCCGCAGGTCGGATGAGGGGGAATATTCTGAGGTTTACTCCTCTTCCTCGCGGGTAAAGGTCACAAATGCCATCCCCGGCCGGCGGCTCGCTTCACGCATGGCAAAATGGATATGCTCCAGCTGCCACCCTTCGGCCGTCCAGGTATTGAGAATTTTTTCCAGACTCAGGTCATCAACCTGGCTGGTTTCGACAACTTTATAGATTAACATTGCAACCCTCTCCAATTTTTGTAAACTTCAGAGCAATGACGACACCGACCAAAAAACAATTCTACTTCTCCCTGCAGATCAGTCAGCAACAGTATCTGCAATATTATCAGGGAACCGCCAACGCCGTTCGGGTTGTTTCTGAAACGGGACAAAAAGTGCAATTTCCCGCAGTCCGGTTACGCCCCTTCCTGACCCACACCGGCATCCACGGACGATTCTGTCTGACTATCGACAGTAACAACCGCTTTGTCAATTTGCAGAAGCTTTAAACTCCAGCCGGCCAAAGGACATATTCAACCCTCCCTCAACCGACCCGATAAATATTTGTGGACAACGCTCGACACCAAAGTCTGGTAAGGGATCCCTTCTTTTCTGGCAGCAATTTGAATACTGCGGAAATCTTTTTCACTCACCCTGAATTAATCCGATGATTTTTTGCAAAAGTCTGTTTTGCCACTTCCTTATATTTGTCCAGATCTTCCCCTGTTGACACCCATTCACCACGGTTAAAGGTATCGAGAATATCCTGTTCTTCTTCATCAAGTTGATAGTTTTTTTCAGTCATTATCATCCTCCATATACTTCTTTTTGGCTTCCCGGTTAGGAATAATTGTCTTGGAGAGATGGGGGTCAGGTGTTTACTTTTAACTGTTTTTGTCAAATTCTTTATTACCCTTCCAAAAAAAGACTATAACTGACACTTCTCCCGCCACCTGGATTGGGGCGAAGCACACATTTTTCGACCAGATCCGCCAATTCCCTTTGAGCCGTTGCTCGGCTGACGTGTGCGATTCCGGCGTACTTACGATTCGTCATTCCCCCTTCGAAGCCGTCTGGCCCTGCGTCGAGGAGGCGGTTAAGAACCTTGCGTTGCCGCTCATTGAGTTCCGTCTGTGTATGACAACTCCAAAACCGTGATTTCTGCATGACGTTGGTCAGCAGGTCATTCGAATGCAGGATGGCCCTTGACACACGGTCCAGAAACCACTGAATCCACTCGGTGATGTCGCCATTTCCTTTGTTGGTTCGTTCAAGAACCGAGTAATAGGACTCCCGATCAGCCATGATCTGGGAGGACAAACTATAATATCGGATATCAAGTTCTTCATCCTGAGCCAGTGCCATCTCGGTCAAAGTTCTCGCAATCCTGCCGTTGCCATCTTCGAACGGATGGACCGCGACAAACCACAGGTGCGATATCGCCGCTCGCAGAAGACCATCCAAATTCCGACGACTCTTTTTCCACCAATCGAGGTAGAGTTGCATTTCATGATCCAAAGAATCGCTTGGAAGAGCTTCGTAATGAATTTTCTCCTTACCGATGGATCCTGAAACGATACGCATTGGTCCATCTCGGTCGTCACGCCAAGAGGCTACATGGATTTTATGCAAACCGGAATAACCGGTAGGGAAAAGAGCTGCGTGCCAGCCAAACAACCGTTCGATAGCCAACTCCTTTTCATAGCCTAGAGTTGCATCCAGCAGGATCTCAACCACGCCATCGGCATGTTGATTTCTTACTTCCCGTAATCCAGCAGTCGGCAGGCCGAGTCTGCGGGTCACAGAAGACCGCACGGCATTTGGATCAAGGCGCTCCCCTTCGATTTCGGAGGTTTTCAAGGCTTCCTCAATTAAGACTTCAGCTCTGGCTTGCTGCCGTACCTCCATCCCTAATTCTCGCATCTGAGCAAGCAGCGAACCTTGCTGAAAACGGCAATCTCCCAGTGACTTCATCAGTGCTGCGTTATCCCAGCGAAAACGGGGCCATGAAGGGTGCTGCCAAATATATTGTCCTTTTTGAGTCATTTGAGCCTCCTTTTCGACTCATTATTTGAGGCGATTATAGACGATAAACGACTCATAAGCAAATTATTCCCTAACCAGGTGACCCTGCCAGCCAGAATCCAGTTTTTACAATTAAGACCATAATCATCCCTTTGTTCATACCGATTCTTAGCGCGAAGGAGACCCCTTCCCCCGCTGCAACCACAAAACCCTCTCAACCAGCGACGGATGGGAATAATAGAACGCGACATACCAGGGATGGGGAAACAGGTTGCTTAAATTCTCCCGAGCCAGTTTGACCAATCCTGACGCCAGCTCCTGACCGCTGCCCACCATGTTGATGGCAAACTGATCGGCCTGGCGTTCGTGACGGCGTGACCACCAACTACTTAAGGGAGTCCAGAGAAATCCGACCAGCGAACCGATCCAGCCCAAGACCAGCACCTGTGCGGCAAAAGAGAGGTGGTCCAGCCCCAGCCAGCCGGGGAGAATCTGATTGTTCAATACGGTAAATGCCAGCCAGCAACTGAATAGAGCCACCACCTGACTTTTGATCAACTGTTGCCGCAGATGACCACAACGCCAGTGTCCCAGTTCATGTGCCAGAACTGCCAGCAACTCTTTATTATCCAGTTGGTTCATCAACGTATCAAACAGCACCACCCGTTTCACTTTGCCGATCCCGGTAAAATAGGCGTTGCTGTGCCCGCTGCGCCGCGACGCATCAACCTGGAGTACTTTTCCGGCATGGGCTCCAGCCTTTTCGAGCAGATCACGGACATCGGCTTCCAGATCTGCTTTGGCCAACGGGGTAAATTTAAAAAACAGCGGCTCAATCAGGTAGGGAGAGAGATAGAGGAGAAACAGTGAAATAATCGCCCAGAAACCCCAGACCCACAGCCACCAGCTTTGCGGCATCAGTTGAACCAGCCACAATGCCCCGCCAACCAACAGGCAGAGCAGAACGACACCGATAAGTATCGATTTCAGCAGGTCACTGCTCCAGAGCTTAAAACTCATCCGGTTAAAACCAAACTTTTCTTCCAGAACAAAGTTTTTGTAAAGAGAGAAAGGCAACCCTACCACCATCTGCACCAACACCAACAAGCCGAAAAACAACAGCCCGCTGATGATAAAATTATCGGAAAAACCGGCAATTAAGCGATCATACCAAGGGAGCAGTCCGCCAAACAAAAAAGCCAGGGTCAAAACAACCCCGACAATATCCTCAACAAAACTGAGCCAATCCCCCGCCAGAGCATAGGCATCACTGTGATCAAGGCGCTCTTCATCGATGTGTCCGGTAAATGCCTCAGGCAGGGGTTTTCTCCCCTGCTGACGATGGCGGATATTGATCCAGTCGAGACCAAAGCGGATCGCGGTCACCAGCAGATAGAGAAATAACAGCAGCAGTTTCATTTACTTTTTCGCCTTTCAAGTCGCATCAGACTGAGCAGCAGACTGAGCAGGGTCACATCTTACAGACTGAGTAGCAGACTGAGTAGGGTCACATCTTAAATATGACTGAGTAGGGTCCTGATTTTCTTTAGAGACCAAAGCGGATCGCGGTTATCAGCAGATAGAGAAATAACAAGAACAATTTCATTTAGTTAACAGGTCTTTCCAACCGTAGCAGATCACCCGCTTCGGCCCAATCGGGAAGTTTCATCCGCAGTTGCGAGTTGGGCTGCCCCGCTGGCAAGGCATTGCCAAAAAAATCAAATATTTCGTCAACTTTAAATCTGTGCTGACGCATCTGCGGGCCGATCAACTCAACCTCATCGCCGACAAAAAAGCGGTTCTTCCCGGCAACCCACAGCCCCTCTTCGTCACGCTGGACAAAGCCGACAAAATCGTGAGTGCGGATGTAGTGGGTATCGGCAGCATGGATTTTCGCGTCATCGTTGCCAAACAAAAACCCGGTGTCGTAGGGACGATGGCTCACTTTTTCGAGCTCCTCACGCCAGCGAGGGTCGCTGTCGGTTGGATCAGCCCAGAGACGATCAATGGCATCGCGATAGACCCGTGCTGTTGTCGCCACATAGTAGAGACTCTTCATCCGTCCCTCAACCTTGAAACTGTCGATCCCGGCAGCCATCAGCTGAGGAAGCTGATCAATCAGGCAGAGATCGCGGCTATTCATAATGTAAGTGCCGCGATAATCTTCTTCGATGGCAAAACTCTCCCCTGGTCGCGTCTCTTCAACCAATGCGTAATTCCAACGACACGGCTGGGCGCAGTCACCCCGGTTGGCACTGCGCCCGATGAGGGCGGTTGACAGCAGACAACGCCCCGAGTGGGCAACACACATCGCACCGTGGACAAAACATTCCAGTTTCACCTCGGTTTGACCAGAAAAGCCACCAATATCTTCCAAAGTTAATTCTCGAGCCAGATTGATCCGGTCAATACCGCAGCTACGCCAGAATTCGGCAGTTTGTGGATTACAACTGTTGCTCTGAGTAGAAAGGTGGATGGATCGTTGCGGATCAACACTGCGGATTGTTGCCAGCACCCCCGGATCAGCAATAATATAGGCATCCAGATCGAGCGGTTTCAATTCTTCAAGCAGATTTTCCAAATCAGAGAATTCATCGGGTCGCAACGAAGCATTGAGGGTCAGGTAGAGAGAGACATTGGCTTCACGTGTCAACTGCCGGGTCGTGCGTAACTGGTCAATATCAAAATTACCGGCATGGGCACGCAAACCAAAAGCCTCCGTTCCCAGATAAACTGCATCAGCACCAAAACAGATTGCCGTTTTCAATTTTTGCAGATCACCCGCCGGCATGAGCAATTCTGGACGAGTTTTACCTATTTTTTGTAGCATTTAAATTCCTCAGAATCATTGGTTTGTAAAACAACCGACAGATCATAGCATAAACAACCATTCTTAATCAGTCTATGGGCTGTATAAAAGCGCTCTTATTCTTGCCGTATTTTGCTAAAATAGATCTATTCATATTTCATTTAAGGAGGAGAGCTTGATGCTTCTCGACCCTGACAACAAATACATACAGGCCATCAATTCTCACGCTCCATTGGCGGGAGCAATAATCTTGGAAATTGGTTGTGGCTCGGGACGAATGACCCGTGACCTGGCAGCAATTGCCCAAAAAATTGTAGCGACTGATTTGAATGCTGATGCGCTCGAAAAAGCTCGGGAACAAAACCCGATAGAAAACATTGAATTTCTCTACACCCCCGACAGTATCCCCGATCTTCCTAGGGACTTTTTTGATATCGCTATCTACACCTTGTCACTACACCATATTCCGGAAGATCAAATGATTGATCATCTGCACCACTCTGGAAGTTTATTGAAAGATGGTGGCAAGATGGTTGTCGTAGAACCAGGCAGTGGTGGTTCATTTCTTGAAGTTAAAAAACGTTTTGGCGCGGGAAGTGGCGATGAGAGTGTAGAAAAACAGGCGGCAATTAAGGCAATGCAGAATCTGGCTGGTTGGATCTTGAGCCCGATCTACCACTTTGATGTCCATTTTCAGTTTACCGACGACATTGATTTTTTGACTCATAAATTACCCAACTATCAAGAAATGCCTGCAGAAGATATATTCGAATTGAGAAGTTTTCTGAAAAAACATACAACCGATCGGGGGATTATTTTGACTTCTGAAAGGCATCTAAACCTTTTAACTCGAAAATCTCTCGTAAAAAAAGGTGATTAAAACTCTTTTTTGGAGTATTCTCATACTTCCAGCTTGACAACCTGTTAAGAAAACTATAATTTTTACAGATTAGTTTTTATTGTTTTTAACTATAGAATCTTGTGTGGAGCAATTGTTAGTCAATGAAACATCCTTTCACATTTCTGATAACAAAACTTATCCCATTGTTTGGGCTTATGTTTTTGATGAGTTCTTGTGCCCCAGCACCGAACCTTGCCCCTTCTGGAGCATTGAAAACACAGCTGCGTGAAATTAAACAGCAGCAGCAAGAACAGGCCAGTCAATTGCAGCAAGTACAGCAGCAACTTGCTCAACTGCAGCAGCAATTAACCGCTGAGAATATTATCTCGGCACAGATCCAGACGAACCTGGTGACACCGGGGCAACTACTACCGCCAACGGCTCCAAGTTTGATCGCACCAGAAACCTCAACCCAGCTTCCATATAATCAAGAAGCCGTCAATATTGCAGCATCGGCATCATCTTATCTTGCCGCATTTTCAAACTTAGCTGCTGGTCGTCTTCCAGCTGCAGAATCTGGATTTCAGGGATTCCTACGTGAGTTCCCAGATCATCAATATTCTCCTAATGCTCGTTATTGGCTGGCCAATGCCCAACTGTCCCAAGGTAAAACCAACCTGGCAGTCACCAATCTCCAGCAGATTATTGCGAACCCGAATGCTCAAGCTAAAGCGCCTGCAGCACTCATGCAACTGGCGCAGATTTATCGCCAAGAGGGGCAACCGATACAAGCTGACAACGTCCTTGAACAGTTGCGCAACCGCTACCCAGAAAGCCCGGAAGCACAACAATTTTACCGGAGCAACGAACCGACAAATTAACGGTTTACAGCTCTGTCTGAGAGGGAACTGATGACACGAACACTCTTTCGCTGGTTATCGCTGCTAGTTTTACTGCTGATCTTGTCAGGAGCAAGCCTGGCCTTTGCTGCTGAAGATCAAATCTACACGATTAAAAAAGGAGATACCCTCTGGGATCTTTCCAAAAAATTCATTGATGATCCATATTACTGGCCGAATATCTGGGCCAAAAATCCGGAGATCACCAATCCCCATTTAATTTTTCCGGGGCAGAAGGTTCGCATTTTAGATGGACGACTGGAAATTATCCCGGCTTACCCTGAAGCAGGTACACAGAGTAACGAAGCAGTGGATAGTAGCCAGATAGATGCACCAACCCTCAAAACTGCCACTGAAGAATTGATTAAAATTAAATCAACAGGTAGTGGGGACGGATTTATCCTTACCGATGAAGAACCTCTGGGGATTCTGGTTGATTCAGTTGATGATCGGATATTACTGACCGAAAACGACATGGTTTTTCTCAAGATGAAAGATATCTCGAATGTCACCGTTGGAGATACCTATGGGTTGTTTGAGCGCGGAAAGCTGATAAAACATCCGCACACCAATCAACCCATTGGAACCATGATGAACAATCTGGGGTTTTTACAAATCACAGAAATTAATAACGATACTGCCGTTGCCAAAATTGGTAAGGTTTTCCGCGAAATCATGCGTGGTGCTGAGCTGTTTGAATATATTCCACAACGCAAAGAAATCACCCTGCAGCGTGGGACAACTGATCAGGGAGGCTATATCATCGCCGCACGGGATGAAAAAGGAACCCTTTCGAGCAACGATATTATCTTTGTTGATTTAGGAAGTGATGACGGCTTGGTCAGTGGCAATCTTTTCTATATTTCTCGCCCTCGCAAGGTATCTGACGAAATCATTAAACAAGCAGGCGCAGTCCAATTACCAGACGCGGTTCTGGGTGCTGCCATTACTATCGAAACCAAGGCAAAAACTGCTTCAGCCATCATTATCAAAAGTGTTGATGCTGCATTCATTGGCGATAAGGTTTCCGTTGTAACCGACTAAGGAACTGTAAATTAATAAACCTTATATCAAGCGTAACTTGTATTTTTTTTGAATTAATTTTGCCTGTGGTAGGAGTCGGCTTTCTAGCCGCG
>JASFYS010000136.1:0-6280 GCA_045047095.1 Desulfuromusa sp.
GTAACTTGTATTTTTTTTGAATTAATTTTGCCTGTGGTAGGAGTCGGCTTTCTAGCCGCGAAGATTTCCCCACAACCCATTCGCAGCCAGGAGGCAGCTTCTACAAAAACCAACCTCCTTTTTTGAGTGTTGGAGCAATATGGAGCACATCGCAAAATTGTAAAGTTTATTTATGTACAACTCCTTAGCCCTCTGATCTGTTTTTGCGAGACCATCACGAATAGAAAAAGGATGAATTTATGCAGGGTGAAAATTTACTCGAAATAAAAAATCTTTCAGTTGAGGGATTTTATGAAAATCGCTGGAATACTATCGTCGATAACATCAGTCTGAATCTAAAACGGGGTGAGGTGGTTGGGCTGATCGGGGAATCGGGTGCGGGAAAATCGACCATCGGGCTTGCCGCGATGGGGTATACCCGCCAGGGATGCCGGTTGACTGCGGGGTCGATCCAGCTTGAAGGGGTCGAGTTGATGGACGCTGCTGATGAGACCTTGCGTTCGGTGCGGGGTTCGAAAATCGCTTACGTCGCACAGAGCGCAGCTGCTTCATTCAACCCGTTTCATAAAATCATCAAGCAGTATGCCGAAGCTCCAGTGCAGCATGGTGTCATGGGCTATGATGAGGCCAAACGCCAGGCGATAGAACTTTACGGCCGGCTCTTTCTGCCCGATCCGGAAAGGATCGGTTTCAGATATCCACACGAGCTCTCCGGTGGTCAGTTACAACGCGCCATGGTTGCCATGGCGATGTCGTGCCAGCCCGATATTATTGTCTTCGACGAACCGACCACGGCACTCGATGTCACTACCCAGATTGAAGTGCTTGCCGCAGTCAAAGAGATTACCCAAAAAATGAATAAAGCGGCACTCTATATCACCCACGATCTGGCGGTAGTCGCCCAGGTGGCGCATCGGATTATGGTTTTAAGAGGCGGTCAACTGGTCGAGGAGGGTGAAACCGAAAATCTGATTAACCATCCTCAAGAGAAATATACCCATGAGCTGCTCACGGTACGAACCCTGCGGGAGGAAAAAAGCCTCTCGGATGAGCTGGATGTCATCCTTGAAATCAAGGATGTGGATGCCACCTACACCGGGAAGGTCAAAGTGCTTGAAGATATCAGTCTTAAAATCAGAAAAGGTCGAACCGTTGCTGTGGTGGGGGAGTCAGGTAGCGGAAAGAGTACCTTGGCCAAGGTGATTACCGGGTTGCTGCCGCCACTCAAGGGAAGTGTCTCTTTTCAGGATAACGTGCTGCCTCCGGCGCTTAAGAACCGCGACAAAGAGTTTTTGAGGCGGGTGCAGATGATCTATCAGATGGCCGATACTGCGTTGAATCCACGCCAGACGGTACGAACGGTCATCGGCAGACCGCTGGAATTCTACTTTGGCATCAAGGGGGACGAGCTGGAGAAACGGATCAAGGAGCTGCTTGCCAAAATTGAGCTTGATCCCACCTCCTATATCGACCGTTTGACCACGGAACTCTCAGGGGGTGAAAAACAGCGCATCTGTATCGCCAGAGCATTGGCAGCAGAGCCTGATCTGATTATCTGCGATGAAGTGACCTCTGCTCTCGATCAGCTGGTCGCCGAAGGCATTCTCACCCTGCTTCAGGATCTACAGAATGAAATGAATATTTCCTACCTCTTCATCACTCATGATCTGGCGACGGTGAAGGCAATCGCTGATGAAATTGTCATCATGCTTGAGGGGAAAATTGTTGAACAGGGGGAGAAAAAGAAAATTCTTGAACCGCCGTACCATGAATACACTGATAAACTGTTGGCTTCAGTGCCGGAGATGGATACCAAGTGGCTGGATAATTTGCTTGCGGAACGTGCTTCCACCTATCTTGAACCGGCGACAACTTGAAGCTTAATACCGTAACTATCCAGCACGGCTGTGAGTAAACTCGGGACTGTCCCCAGCTTCATCGGGGGCTGTCCCAGATGTTTACGGGTTTAGAACCTGCGTAGGTTCGCGCCGCAAAATCCTGGGACAGCCCCCGTACGGGGACAGCCCCGATTTTGCTGATTCCGCAGTAACAACAAGCTGAATGGTTACATTATACCTTACAAAGGAGGAGATGATGTCAGAACTATCGATTTTGCAGAAGATGTTTGAACGGGGTCAGATTTCCCGGCGCCAATTTATCACTCAACTGTCGGCCTTGGGGTTGACGGCAGCGGCTTCACCACTGCTCTTCTCGGGTATCGCCGAGGCATCCGGCCCAAGGCAGGGCGGACGTTTGATTATGGGTCTGACCGGGGGGTCAACCTCCGATTCCATGGATCCTGCAACGCTGCCCTCCAGTATGAACCAGAGTCTCAACTTTCAAATACGCAACTGCCTGGTAGAGATCGACCATAATCTCCAGCCGATTCCTGAACTTGCGGAATCGTGGGAAGCGACTCCGGATGCCAAAATCTGGCGATTCAAGCTGCGCCAGGGGGTGGAGTTCCATAACGGTAAAACCATGACCGCCGAAGATGTTATCTATTCCATCAACCATCACCGTGGTGAAAAAACTAAATCTTCGGCTAAAGCGTACTTGGAAGCGGTCAATGAGATTAAAGCGGATGGAAAATACGAGGTTATCTTTGAGCTCTCCGGTGGCAGTGCTGACTTTCCCTTCATCCTTGGAGATTACCATCTGACCATCTGCCCGGCAGGAACTGAAGGGCAGGAGTGGGAGAAGGGGATCGGTACCGGAGCTTATATTCTCAAAGAGTGGGAGCCTGGAGTCCGTGCTTTTGTCACCCGCAACCCCAACTACTGGAAAAAGGGTCGGGGACATTTTGATGAGGTCGAAACTTTGGCGATCTCCGATACCAACGCCCGCACCAATGCTTTGAAAACCGGTCAGATCAACTATATGGACAGGACGGAGCTGAAGACCGTCCATCTGATGAAAAGGATGCCCAGTATCAACGTTGCAGCGACCACCGGACTTGCTCATTACTCTATCCCCATGCGGGTGGATCGCAGCCCCTACAGTGACAACAACGTGCGTACCGCCCTGAAATTGGCGATCAACCGTGAAGAGTTACTGAAACAGATCCTCAGGGGTTATGGCGAGGTCGGAAATGACCACCCCATCGCTCCGATTAACCGTTATTTTGCCAAGGATCTGGAGCAGCGCAGCTACGATCCTGAGCAAGCGAAATTTTATCTGAAAAAGGCGGGGATGCTCGACCACACTTTCAATCTTCACGCTGCCGATGCCGCCTTTGCCGGTGCTGTGGATGCGGCGGTGTTGATCAAGGAACAGGCCAAGAAAGCAGGTTTCAATATCAACGTCGTACGTGAGCCAGATGACGGCTACTGGAGCAATGTCTGGATGAAGAAAGAGTGGTGCATGTGCTACTGGGGTGGCAGACCCACCGAAGACATGATGTTCTCTGTCGCCTATGCAAACGGCGCTGCCTGGAATGACACCAACTGGAATAACCAGCACTTCAACGAGCTGCTGGTTTCCGCTCGCGCCGAACTCAACAGCGGCAAGCGTGGCAAGATGTATGCGGACATGCAGGAAATTTGCAGAAACGATTCCGGTACCATCGTTCCCATGTTCAATCAGATGGTCGATGCCAGTTCCGATAAACTGGCACATGGAACCATTTCAGGACATATGGAGGGAGATGGTCTCAGGCTTGCCGAACGTTGGTGGTTCAAATAGGTTCGGCAGCACAATCGATTTCTTGGTTTGAACGCAAAGGCTGGGGATTCTCCCAGCCTTTGCGTGTTTGGTGTGTTTTACCTGAATCAGTGAGTAAACGGTGGATGAAGAGTGTAGGTTTTGGATTTAATTTTTGATTCGGAACTAGCCAGCAGCAGAAATGATCTCCTGCAGCAGCTCTGCAATAGTCTCTTTATATTCGTCCATGTCTGCCAGCGATTGTAGACTTTGTAACGCCTGTGGAATGTTACGATCGAAAGGGATGCGACCAATAACTTTGCCGCCAAATTCATCAGCAGCCTGAATAATTTTATTCTCAACCTCAGTACTGAACCCCGCCTTGTTGAGCAGAACTAAATGGGGAATTGAAAACTTTTGTATCAGCTCTGCCAGCCGGCGGTAATCCGAAAGCCCCGAAAGGCTCTCTTCGACCACAGCCAGTACCAGATCGGTTCCGGTGATCGATGAAATTGCCTGGCAGCTGGTTCCCGGTGGCCCATCGATGACAATGGTGGCAATATCTTGCTCTTTTGCAATCGCTGCTGCCTCATTGCGAACCTTGGTGATCAGTTTGCCACTGTTGTCCTCTCCCGGAATCAAATTGGCATGGATCAGATAGCCGTTATCGATGGAGCTGACATACCAGTCACCACCTTTCCGTTTCACCATGCTGATGGCATTTTCCGGGCAGACGAAGGCGCAGGCGGCGCACCCTTCACAATCAGAATCAATCAGAATACGACCCTCTTCATCCTGGCTGATGGCGTCAAATTGACAGGCAGTCAGACAGGCTCCACAGCCGGTACATTGATTGTGATCGACTTGAGCGATATTCATTCCATAATAGGCGGTGGTTGACTGTTGTTCGTAGGGCAGCAGGATCGGTAAATTGGATGCGTTGACATCGGCATCGACAGCAACGACCGAATCCATCATTTTAATAATTGAAGCGGTAATCGAGGTTTTCCCCGCCCCCCCTTTGCCACTGAGTATGGCTATCTGGCGAGTCATAGTTTCTCTAGCTCCTTGCCGATCACTCTGTGCAACCCAGCATGAATTTCGTTGAACTTCTGGCTGAGGATTTCACCTTGCAGATTCGCCTTATGGTAACGATCTTCCAGAGGAATCGTCAGGGCCGCTTGCTTTGATTTGTCCTGAAAATATTCTTCCGCCCCGGCATCGCCCATCGCTTTATTGGCGATAATCAGATATTTTTTGCCCATTTGTTGGACGATCTGTTCGGTCTGTTGCATATCGTGAAAGCCGAAAGGGGTTGGTTCAACCACCAGGACAACCAGATCTGCCGGCTTTATCGCGGCAACTGCGGCGCAGGAATTTCCGGGCGGACCATCAATAACGGAGAGTTTATCTGGATCAATTTTTTTAACCATCTCACTGATCAAATAGGTTCCCCGGGTAGAACCAATGATCAGATCGCCAACGTGAACCATGTTTTTGGTTTTCTGTGAATAGCCGGAGCGGACAGTGCCAACGGGGGCATCTTGATAGCTGATTGCCTGTTGCGGGCAGACCATTTTACAGAGCCCACAGCCATGACAGAGGGGTTCACTCAAATAGACTGTCTTTAAAATTCGGTAAAGGGCGTTAAACCGGCACTCCTTGGTACAGATACCACAGCCGTCACAGAGCTCTTCAGAAATGACCGGAATGGATTGGGTAATCGAAGTTTTACTGGAAAAGTCCGGTTTTAGGAAATATTCTGCGTTGGGGGCGTCGACATCAAGATCATAAAACTCAGCTTCAAAAACCTGAGCGATGGAAGCGGCAAGGGTGGTTTTTCCGGCACCACCTTTGCCGCTGACAACCGAGATGATCACTGTGGTCCACCGCCACAGACCTGGTCATTACTGATCGGGGAGAGTTGATCATTGAGAAACAGATCAACGGTTTCCTGAACCGTCTCTCCCACTCCGGCATAAACCTCAATTCCGGTTTCGCGGAATCCCTGCAATGGACGACCGCCAATCCCGGCAACGATCAGTTTATTAACGTGGTTGGCATTCAGTAATATCACCGGGACGGAACAACCGCCTTGGACATGCCCGCCATTTTGCATGGTGACTACCTGCTGAACCTGTTGATCCTTGATATCGATTAAAGTGTAGTAAGCACATTTGCCAAAATGTCCCGAACGCTGCGCTTCTAGACCGGCATCCGAATCTGCTGGGATTGCCAGCCGTATTGTCCCCTCTTCAGGAGCCACAACGGTTTCTGCCGGGGGTTCCTCTGCTGCTTGCGGTGCCGCCTCCTGAGGAATGCTGGACAGCACTTCTTCAACAGTCCCTTCGGTATGCTCATGATAGGTAATTTTTGCTTTGTCCAAAACTTCTGCGGCTTTGGGACCAACATGGCCGGTGTAGAGAGCATCAACTTTATATTCTGCCATCAGTTGGGATGCACCGGTTCCAGCCCCATTGTCGGCTTCAATCCCCTCGCTATTATCGTGGGCGTAGACCTCTCCGGTCTGGCTGTTAGCAATCAGAAAATAAGCTGCGCGACCGAATCTGGGGTCAACTTCGGATTGTAAGGATGCCTCTTTGGCGGTAACTGCAATAATCATAGTGTGTTCAACTCC
>JASFYS010000137.1:0-7458 GCA_045047095.1 Desulfuromusa sp.
GTAGTGGTTTTTCAGGGGCGAAGGCCTACATATAGTAGGTCGAGGTCCTGAAAAACCGCTGCAACACCGGAGGTCGGACTTTTTGCGACGCCATCATAATATGACTGATGCTGTGACTCTGGGGCAAAAAATCTCGTTTTTAAAAGGTGGCCAAATAGACCGAACAGTCACAACTATTGCTCTTGCAAGTCCGCCACATCCGAAAGTTCTGTAAGCTTGACAAAAAAGGGGATGCACTCCTTGAACAGGTGACCGACAAACTGGGGCTTTCAGCCCACAGTTTCACCCGCATTCTCAAACTGGCAAGAACTATTGCTGATCTGGCTGGAGTTGAACAGATTGAGATTCTCCATTTAAGTGAAACGATTCAATACCGTGGGCAAGATCGGAAGTTGGGCTAAGGTCTAAAGACACTTGGTGTATTTGAAATTAACAGGAAATCAGTATGCTCGACCTGCTACATATCTATCAAAGACTCCTCGATCATTATGGCAGCCGCAATTGGTGGCCTGCTGAAACCCCTTTTGAGGTTGTTGTCGGGGCGATTCTGACCCAAAATACCAACTGGAACAATGTTGAAAAGGCAATTGTCAACCTACGACGGGCTGATGCTCTGACAGTTGATGCCATCCTAAATATGGAACTGCAAACATTGGAGCAGCTGATCCGCCCATCTGGCTTCTTTCGCCAGAAAGCTGAACGATTACAGATTTTTTGTCGCTATTTACAGGAACATCATCAGGGGAATCTTGAGCATTTATTCGATCAGGAATTGAACTTGGTACGGAATGAATTATTGCATTTAAAAGGGATTGGTTCAGAAACCGCTGACTCAATACTTCTCTATGCCGGGCAACGCCCTTCTTTTGTGATTGATGCCTATACCAATCGCTTGTTTGGTCGCCTTGGGGTTCTTTCTGGAACTGAAAAATATACTGTCGTCAGGGACTTTTTTATGTCCCACCTGCCAGAGGACACGCAACTCTACAATGAGTATCACGCCTTGATTGTCATCCACTGTAAAGATTTCTGCCGTAAAAAACCACTCTGTCATAATTGCCCCTGTGCCGATATCTGCCTGGAAAAACAACAGAATTGATTAATTGAAGCAACTGCGCTAATGTTCCGCTTGTTTCTGTTGCTCATTAAGGCTGGAGTGGCTACCGATGGATCACTACCTGTTTCTGTTGAAAAAATTTCTTGGCAACTTGCTGATGCCGGTGCCGATCATTTTGCTCCTGCTTCTCTGGGCGTTGTTGCTGTTGCTGCGACGCAAAACCCGCTGGTTTGGAATCGTAGTTGTCCTGGTTGCAACGGTGCTGTTATTTGTTGGCAGCTATGCCCCTTTGAGTCATCAATATATCTCTCAATTTGAAAGCCCAATTCCTAAGTATCAACAAAATCAGAACTCAATTGACTATGTTGCCGTTCTTGGTAGTTGGCACCAGTCAGTCGCCGATCAACCGGTGACCAGCGAACTCAGCCCGACAGCGATTGTCCGGCTTGCAGAAGGAATTCGTATTTACCGTCTCAATCCAGGGAGTCAATTGATTTTTACCGGATTTAAAGGTGTGGTTGAAGATCCGGTTTCTTATCCGGAAAAGCTGCGGGAACTGGCACTGGCTTTAGGAGTTCCAACTGAGGATATTCTGATTTTTAATGGTCCCCGAGATACCATGGAAGAAGCGGAGGTCATTGCTGCCAACTTCCCTGATGCATTGCTGGTACTGGTCACAACAGCAGTCCATATGCCACGTGCCCTCAATCTGTTTCATCGGGTTGGACTTGAGCCGATTCCCGCACCGACAGAGCACCTGAGTAAACCCTTTAAAAGCTGGTGGAACTTTCCCAGCGGAAAAACTCTAGAACAGAGTGAATACTGGGCTCATGAACGATTGGGATTACTCTGGGTCAACTTGACGGGACAGGTCAAAGAGTACCTTGATAAAGACTGAATTGCTGCTACTCCCACAGCTTCTGCCTCTATAGCTTAAAACCAACCTTAAACATGTAAAATTGCGTCCTTTCCCCTTGAACTTAAATGTTGTATTTGCTAGCTTGCGAGTTTGATTTCACGCAAAGATAGCTTATTAATCACAATCCCTGCGGAGAGAGACTGGCATGGACTATAAAGAGACCTTAAATCTACCCAAAACCGATTTTCCAATGCGCGCTAATTTGCCGAACCGGGAACCGGAACTGCTTAAACATTGGCAACAGATCAACCTCAATGATCAACTTGAAAAGACGAATCAAGGCAAAGAAAGTTTCATTCTCCATGATGGTCCTCCTTATGCCAATGGTCATCTGCACATGGGGCATGCCCTGAATAAAATATTGAAAGATATTATTGTTAAAAGTAAGCGGATGCAGGGATTCTTTACCCCGTACGTTCCTGGTTGGGACTGCCATGGCTTGCCGATTGAGCTGATGGTTGATAAAAAGCTCGGCAAGAAAAAGCGGGAGATGAGCAAAGCCGATTTCCGGCGGCAATGTCGTGAATACGCAAAGGTCTGGGTGCAAATTCAGAGTGAAGAGTTTCAACGGCTGGGAATCTTCGGCAACTGGAAAGATCCTTATCTGACCATGACGACAGATTATGAAGCAACAACGGCGCGGGAATTGGCTCGACTGGTTGAACGGGGATCTTTGTATAAGGGTAAAAAACCTATTCACTGGTGTTCCTCTTGTGTAACCGCCCTGGCTGAAGCTGAAGTCGAATATGACAATCACACCTCGCCATCGATCTACGTAAAATTTCCCTTTGTAGATGAGCTTCCGCCAGAGTTATCGAAGTTGAACGAGAGACCCGTCAGTTTTGTCATCTGGACCACAACCCCCTGGACGATTCCAGCGAACCTGGGGATTTGCCTGAACCCTGAACTGACTTACGTAGCAGTTGAAGCCAATGGTGAATTTCTGGTTTTGGCAGAAGGCTTGTATGAGTCGGTCATGAAAACCCTCGGGATCGAGGACTATTCGGTTGCCGCAACCTTTGCGGCAGAATTGTTTGAAAACAAAAATTGTAAGCACCCCTTCTACGACCGCAATTCTCTTTTAATGCTGGGGGATCATGTCACGTTGGAAGCAGGAACGGGCTGTGTTCATACAGCGCCTGGACACGGTCAGGATGACTATCTGGTTGGACTTAAATACGGCCTGGATATCTACAATCCGGTTGATGATTACGGTCGCTATCGCGAAGACCTGGAACTATTCGGGGGCATGAAGCTGAAGGATGCTAACGCGGCGGTTAATAAAAAACTGACCGAAGTTGGTGCCCTGTTGCACGAAAGCCAGATTGAACATAGTTACCCCCATTGTTGGCGCTGTAAAAAACCGATTATTTTCCGGGCGACTGAACAATGGTTCATCAGTATGGAAGAGAATGATCTACGCAAAAAAGCATTGCAGTCCATTGAACAAGTTGAGTGGATTCCAACCTGGGGTCGTAACCGTATCTACAATATGGTGGAAGCCCGCCCCGACTGGTGTATCAGCCGTCAACGGAGCTGGGGCGTTCCGATTACAATCGCCTACTGTGAAAAATGTGGCGAAGCTTTAAATGATGCTAAGGTGATGCATTATATTGCCGATCAGTTCGAAGCGACTGGCAGTGATGTCTGGTTTGAAAAAGATGCTTCTGAATTGCTGCCCCCGGGAACCGTTTGTCCCGCTTGTGGCCATGACAAATTCACCAAAGAATCGGATATTCTTGATGTCTGGTTCGATTCCGGGGTTTCCCATGCAGCCGTCTGCGAACAACGTGATTATCTACAAAGTCCGGCGGATCTTTATCTGGAAGGTTCTGATCAGCATCGTGGCTGGTTCCACTCCAGTCTGCTGGAATCCGTTGGTACTCGCGACCGCGCTCCTTACAAAGCAGTTTTGACCCATGGCTTTGTGTTGGATAAGGACGGTCGTCCAATGTCAAAATCAATGGGGAATGTCATTGCTCCGGAAGAAATTATCCGCAAGTACGGTGCAGAAATTCTGCGTCTGTGGG
This sequence comes from Desulfuromusa sp., assembly GCA_045047095.1. Lineage (GTDB taxonomy): Bacteria > Desulfobacterota > Desulfuromonadia > Desulfuromonadales > Geopsychrobacteraceae > Desulfuromusa. The sequence goes on from JASFYS010000137.1 coordinate 4,007, forward strand.
TGGCAGCAACGGACTATCGCGATGATATTCGCCTGAGTCAGGAAACGTTACAGCGCCTATCCGATGCCTATCGACGGATTCGTAATACCGCTCGTTATCTGCTTGGTAATCTGAATGGATTTGATCCAGAAGCAGATACGGTTGCTAATGAAGATCTCCTGGAAATGGATCGGTGGGCGATGTCACGCCTCAATCGGCTGATTCAAAAAGTTGCCGGTGCCTATGAGAAATACGAGTTCCATGTCATTTATCATGCGGTACATAATTTCTGTGCCATCGACTTGAGTGCGTTCTATCTGGACATCCTCAAAGACCGTCTTTACACCAGTCCAAAGCAGAGTTTTGCCTACCGCAGTGCCCGATCGACGCTGTATCAGATTGTTGATGCTTTGACCCGGATGTTGGCTCCGGTTTTGACCTTTACGGCTGAAGAGATTTGGCAGGATCTCCCGGGTGAACGTGAAGCAAGCGTCCATTTGGCTTCATTCCCGGAAGGGAATTCAAGCTATCTGAATGACCAACTGGAGGAACGCTACGAGCAGTTGCAGAAGGTTCGTTCTGAAGTTTCCAGACAGCTGGAAAAAGCCCGAGCCGATAAACAGTTGGGACAATCCCTGGAGGCTAAAATTCTGCTTGATGCCCCAGAGGAGTACCAACAACTGTTAGCAGATTACCTGGATTTATTACCAACTTATTTTATCGTATCGCAAGTGGAACTGACTAAAGATCTTCCGGCAGCAGTTGCAGCGGAAAATATTCCCGGCTTGAAGTTACAGGTTCTCCCTGCTGATGGTAAAAAATGTGACCGCTGTTGGAATTATGCAACCAGTGTTGGTGAAAACAGTGGACACCCAACCATCTGTGCTCGCTGTGCGGATGCTCTGGCAGTCAGTTAATATGGGAAAATATCAGCTTTTTGCTCTGGTTGCCGGCATCAGCCTGCTGCTGGATCAGTTGAGTAAATATTATATCAATTCTAGTTTTGAACTCGGCGAATCGAAGCGGGTCGTCAGCAATTTTTTTCATATAACCTACGTGCGAAATCCTGGTGCGGCGTTTGGAATCCTCTCTGACAATGCCATTCGCTTGCCATTTTTTATCACTATTTCGATACTTGCTGCACTCGGAATTCTCTGGTATATCCGCAAAATTTCAAGCGAAAAACGCTGGCAACAGCTGGCATTAGGCCTGATTCTCAGTGGGGCTCTGGGCAACCTGATTGACCGGATTCGTTTTAGTGAAGTGGTCGATTTTCTTGATGTCCACTGGTATAATTACCACTGGCCCGCCTTCAATGTTGCCGATAGTGCCATCTGTGTCGGGGTAACCATCATGTTCATCTGTTCCTGGCATGAGGAACGGCAGAAAACACGACAATCACACAAGATCTGAACTGCAATGACCCAACCACGCTATCCGATCCCTGCTGCATTATTCCGCTGTGAAATCGAAGTCAAACACAGTCGCTTCATCACCACAATTGAGTCAACCGCAACCCCAGAAACCGCATTATCCTTTATTTCCCATATCAAGCAGGAATTTCCGGACGCAACGCATAACTGCTGGGCCTACCTGATTGGCCCCCCTGGCAGCACCGACCGGATTGGACTCAGCGATGATGGGGAGCCACACGGGGTTGCCGGAAAGCCGATGTTAACAACGCTACAACACAGTGGTCTTGGTGACATTACCGCCGTGGTAACACGCTATTTTGGCGGCACGAAGTTAGGCAAAGGGGGCATGGTCAAAGCCTACACCCTGGCGGTAAAAACTGCCCTTGAACAACTTAAGATTGTAGAGAAAATTGACTGGGTGAAATTGTCAGTCAAAATTGATTATCAATTTTTAAATAACATTGAGCGACTTCTGCCAGATTTTGAGGCTGAACCGATAGACAAGCAATTTACCGAAAAAATTTGTCTCGACCTGAAGTTGCCAAAAGAAAATCTTCACGACCTGTGTACGCGACTGACCGATCTGACTTCCGGCCAAATAGATTTTTTGCAGCAGGAATAATTCTGACCGGGTGCTAAAGCTTAAGAAATAATCGACTTCAACCATGTCCGCTGCTATGATGCGCAGGTGTTCGTTTTGACTCAACAAGGAGAAAAACTATGATGCGTGTATTGATAATCCTTCTTTTGCTCTTGACCCTGTTTATTTCTGGTTGCGAATGTGTCAGTGGTTTTGGGCGCGACCTGCAGAAAGCCGGTAGTTGGATTGAAAGAAACACTGGCTAGTATTTGTCTTATCCTTGATAAAAGCCTCTTTTATTGACATTTAAAGAGGCTCGATATCTATAAAGCAGCAGACCGATTCTTCTTTCCGACAGTACTTTATCTTAATGCCCAGAATTGAACTCTCTCAATTGTGAGTCTTTATTCTGGCGGCATCATTTTTCCCTGCTCTGGATCTGAATATGGAACCACAATTTATACAACCAAACAACTTGCGTTATACGGAAAGACCCCTCCCTGAATATCGCCATCTCCCCTTTACTAATGCTCATCCTTTTCTGGATAAAGAAGGGCACTCCTATGGTGAGAAACTGTCGCCAGCAGACTCTTTTAGTGCAGAAAATTGGCAGAATTGCAGCGAATATCTCTACAGTATTGATCTTTTCAATCATGGCTTCTGGTGGGAGGCACATGAAAGACTCAAATATATGAGCATTGGTGCCGGACGGGAATCGGAAACAGGTCAGTTTGTTCAAGGATTGATTCAGATTGCAGCAGCGCTTCTCAAACATTTCATGCAGGAAGACTCCGGGGCAGCAACCTTGGCAGAATTAGGATCGGGAAACCTGCGGGGAGTTGCAGACGTCTACCTTGGAATTGATGTCCCGATTTTGATGACCCAAGTGCAGGATTGCCTTAAAACTGAGGGGTCTAAATATCCGCAGATCCATTTAGCCATTGTCCAAGAATAAGAGAGCAGAGAGAACCAACCAAGCAGTTTTACAAAAACTCCGATAGCTTTCTAGTCATAAGATAATCGCGTTTTTTCATCCGTCAGAGTTGGCTGAATAATCGTTTCCCACTGGGGGTCAGCCCATGTTTCCAGCTGAGTATGGATGTTGAGATACTTTTGTGGTATAGGGTGAGTCCCGTAAACCACCTCAAGGCCATATCTGGTTTTGATAAAATCATGGAAATAGGTAATATGAGGACATGGCGGATAGCCGACAACCAGTCCGGTAGCCAAGTGTATCGTCTCAGCTCCGTTTCCCTTCATTTCCTCCACAGCATATTCAATATTTCCACCAGGGCAACCATCACAGCTTGTATAGCCTACAACCTCAACATCCATATCCTTATAACGGCTAAAAGCCCCCTCTCTATTGCGTACTGATTTGAAACATTTACCCCCTGCACATCTGCGATAACGATCACAGATAATGATCCCAATTTTTACTTTCTTCATGGCAATACCTCCGATATAAAGACTAGCAG
>JASFYS010000138.1:0-7875 GCA_045047095.1 Desulfuromusa sp.
TTGATATACACTATGTATGTCTTCGTCCTTGAAAAACCACGACCCCTTGTGGGACGAAATTTTTGCTTAGCCATCTGATTTGTTTTTGCGAGACCATCAATTTTAGCATTATCCTCTTTGATGACGTGATGCTTTTTGATTCTGAAAATGGCTGGAGGATGCCTTCAAGAGAAGGCTCTATTCTCCTGCTCTTGAACGCGAATGAAAGTTGTTCGTTTCGTCAGCTCTTTGAGTGCCGAGGCGCCTACGTAGGTGCAAGTGGAACGAACCCCACCAAGGACATCTTTCACCGTGTCTGCTACCGCTCCTCGATAAGGAACCTCTACGGTTTTCCCTTCTGAGGCACGGTATTCGGCTACGCCGCCGGCATGTTGTTCCATTGCTGTTTCTGAACTCATGCCGTAAAATAGTTTGAATTGCTGATCATTTCGCTTGATTAACTGACCACCACTTTCATCGTGCCCGGCTAGCATTCCACCCAGCATGACAAAATCTGCACCACCACCAAACGCCTTAGCAACATCTCCAGCGCTGACACATCCACCATCCGAAATAATTCGCCCTCCCAGTCCGTGAGCAGCATCGGCACATTCTATAACGGCTGAAAGTTGCGGGTAGCCAACCCCGGTTTTAACCCGGGTCGTGCAGACTGAACCTGGTCCGATCCCAACTTTGACAATGTCTGCCCCAGAGAGAATTAATTCTTCAACCATTTCCCCTGTAACCACGTTGCCAGCAACAATGGTTTTATCGGGGAAACTGTCACGGCAGAGCTTGACAAAATCAACAAACGACTCGGCATAGCCATTGGCAACATCAATGCAGATAAACTCAAGTTTCGGATGCTGTGAAAGAATATTTTTTAGTTGGTCGAAGTCGGCTCCAGCAGTGCCGGTACTGACCATGATGCGTTGATAAATGGTATCGTTTTGCTGATTAAGGAAATTCTGCCACGCTTGAAGACTATAATGTTTATGGATGGCCGTCAGTAGCCCAAAGTCGGCAAGGACTTTTGCCAGCTCAAATGTCCCAACCGTATCCATATTGGCTGCAATAACCGGGGTTCCAGTCCATTCTCTTTGGCTGTGAAAGAAAGTAAAATCCCGCTCCAGGTTGACTTGTGATCGACTTCGTAAAGTCGATCGTTTGGGACGAATAAGAACATCTTTAAAGCCTAGTTTGAGGTCAGATTCAATACGCATTGGTTTTCCTTGTTTGGTTTGTCTGAATTTCTCAGAATTAACACTTGAGTTACCGAAGCCCTCCGGAAAAATAGCGCAAATTGAGTTTCAAGAAAAGGGGTGATTAAGTTTCTTGATTATTGACCCGTGAACTCTGGCGGTGCTAATCTTTGGACGCTGGTCGTGCGGTCAGATCTTACCCTTGGTTGTTCGCTCCGTAACACCAGTTTTCCCTGATTGCTTGCTGACAACTTTTTCCTCCTCGGATAATATTCACTTATGGAACACTCTAACTTCGTACATCTCCATCTTCACAGCCAATACAGTTTACTGGACGGGGCGATCAAGCTTGATCAATTGGTCACTCGAGCCAAGGAATTCAAGATGCCAGCGATTGCGGTCACTGACCATGGCAATATGTTTGGTGCGGTTGAATTTTATAGTAAAGCGATGAGTGCAGGGATCAAGCCCATTATTGGCTGTGAGGTTTACGTTGCTCCAGGATCCCGCTTTACTAAAGGGAATGCACGTGGTTCGTCAGAGGCGTCTTACCACCTGGTTCTGCTCTGCAAGAATCAGACTGGATATAAAAATCTCTGTTATTTGGTTTCTGCTGCTTATCGCGAAGGGTTTTATTATAAGCCTCGGATCGATTGGGATCTGCTGGCGCAGCATAATGAAGGACTGATCGCCCTCTCGGCCTGCCTTGGTGGTGAGTTGCCAACGCTGATTAATCTCAACCATCCCGAAGAGGCGCTAGAGCGTGCCACTCAAATGGCGCAGATTTTTGATAATCAGCGTTTTTATCTTGAACTGCAGGAAAATTTTTTACCGGAACAGGCTAAAGCTAACGCGGGTCTCATCGCGATCGGTAAAGAGTTGAATCTGCCCCTGGTAGCAACCAATGATTGCCACTACCTATCCCGAGAAGACTCTTTTGCCCACGAAATACTGCTCTGCATCCAGACCGGCAAGACGATGGATGATCCAAACCGGATGCGCTTTCCCAATGACGAATTCTACGTTAAGTCACCGCAAGAGATGGTGCAGTTATTTTCGGATCACCCTGAAGCGATTGCCAATACGATTCAGATTGCTGAACGCTGCAATCTTGAGCTTGATTTTAACACCTATCACTTCCCACAATATGAAAAGCCTGCAGAGAAAACTCTTGATGAAGTCCTGGAAGAGCAGAGCAGAAATGGACTGGAAGACCGTCTCAATGAAATTCGTAAGCTCCGAGATTTAAGTGAGGATGATCTCAAGATTTATCATGACCGTCTGGAAGAGGAGCTGACCTGTATTGAGCAAATGGGCTTTCCTGGATATTTTCTGATCGTTGCAGATTTCATTAACTGGGGTAAAGATCAGGGGATTCCGGTTGGCCCGGGGCGTGGGTCAGCAGCTGGAAGTCTGGTTGCATACGCCATCCGGATTACCGATATTGATCCAATTCCATACAATCTTTTGTTTGAACGATTTTTGAATCCCGAGCGGATATCGATGCCGGATATCGATGTCGATTTCTGTATCTATGGTCGTGAACGGGTTATTGATTATGTCCGACAGAAATATGGCTCAGAGAATGTCGCCCAGATCATCACCTTCGGGACGATGCAGGCTAAAGGTGTCCTACGTGATGTTGGTCGGGCATTGAATATTCCTTATGGTGAAGTGGATAGAATTGCCAAACTCGTTCCCAATGTCCTTGGCATTACCTTGAAACAGGCGATTGAACAGGAGCCACAATTAAAGACTCTGGTTGAAAAAGACCCTAAGATCAAAGAATTAGCGAAAATTTCGTTGGCACTCGAAGGATTAACTCGTCATGCATCGACCCATGCTGCCGGGGTTGTCGTGACACCAAAACCGCTTACTGAATATCTCCCCTTGTATGTTGATCCAAAATCTGGCGGGCAAGTGACTCAGTATCCAATGAGCTACGTTGAAAAAATTGGACTGGTCAAGTTTGACTTTCTCGGCTTGAAAACCCTGACGGTCATTGAGAATGCTGTCCGGCTGATTCGTGAAGGTAAGGTTTCAGACTTTGATCTTCGATTGATCCCTAATGATGACAAAGCAACCTTTGAGTTGCTTAGCCGTGGTGAAACAACCGGAGTCTTTCAGCTTGAATCGAGTGGCATGAAAGAATATCTGGTTAAGTTGAAACCCAACTGTTTTGAAGATTTAATTGCGATGGTGGCTCTGTATCGCCCCGGCCCGTTGGGTTCAGGAATGGTTGATTCATTTATCAAAAGGAAGCATGGAACCGAGAAGTTCAAATATGATTTTCCACAGCTTGAGCCGATTCTCAAGGATACCTACGGAGTTATAGTCTACCAGGAGCAGGTCATGCTGATTGCCCAGATCCTGGCAAATTACAGCTTGGGAGCAGCTGATTTATTGCGTCGGGCAATGGGTAAAAAGAAGGCCGAGGAAATGGCCAAACAAAAGCAGAACTTTCTTGCTGGAGCGACTGAAAACAACCTGAATCCAAAAAAAGCAGAAGCTGTTTTTGATCTCATGGAGAAGTTTGCTGCGTACGGTTTCAATAAGTCTCACTCAGCCGCTTATGCGCTGATTGCTTATCAGACCGCTTATTTAAAAACCCATTACCCGGTTGAGTTTATGGCTGCGCTGTTGACTGAAGATATGGAAAATACAGATAAGGTGATTAAAAATATCAGTGAAGTCCGGGCGATGGGGGTTGAAGTTCTGCCGCCAGATATCAATGCCTCTGCACGTTCTTTTACCGTTGCAGAAGATGTCATGCGATTTGGCCTTGGTGCGATCAAAGGTGTTGGTTCTGCGGCTCTTGATTCGATCCAACTGATACGCAAAGATAAACCTTTTAATTCAATGCAGGATTTTTGCGAGCGGGTCGATTTGCGCAAAGTCAACAAGAGGGTCGTTGAAGCGCTGATAAAATGCGGTGCATTTGATTCTTTGGGAGGCAAGCGAGCGCAATTTTTTGCTGGTTTTGAAGAATCAATGGAGATTGGTCAACGGCTGCAAAAAGAGCAGGAATCAGGTCAAGATTCTCTGTTTGGAAGTCAAGAAATTCTCTCTGTTGGTGGCAATGGCTATGGCATTCTTCCCGATATCGACGAGTGGGATGAGAAGACCCTGCTGAGCTATGAAAAAGAGGCGCTTGGCTTTTATGTGACCGGGCATCCGTTGGCACGTTATAGCGACTCAATCAAGCGTTTTGGAACCTGTGAGACGAGTGGACTGTCAGAACGTACAGATAAAGAACAGGTGCGCGTGTGCGGAATTATTTCGGGGATTAAAGAGTTGATCACCAAAAAAGGGGATCGCATGGCATTTGTCACTCTGGAAGACCTGAGCGGCTCGGTTGAAGTTATTGTTTTTCCAGAGGTCTACACTGCAGCGGTGGAATTGCTAAAAGGGGAAGACCCGTTGCTGGTCAGTGGTGAGTTGGATATTGGAGAAGAAGCCTGTAAAATTCTGGCGACGGAAATTTCTCTATTACGTGATGTCAAAGAAACAATGGCCAAGAGGGTGCATATCCGCTTGACAACTCCAGGATTAGATGAGATGCAGATGCGGCAACTTAAAGGGCTTGTACAGCGTTACCGTGGCAATTGTGATGTCCAGTTGCACATTGTTATCCCTAATCGCAGTGAAACGATCATTACCCTGCCGGAGCAGCTGAAGATGGCGGCAACCGATGAGGCCATGGCCGATGCAGAAGCACTCTTTGGTTACAGTGTTATGAATTTTGAATAGGGGCTGCTAGCACTTGACCCCAGTCTGCTGAAGATTTATTGTTAGCATTTATTTAAGAGTGATAGATTTAAATAAACCGATGCCCATTCCCGGGCAGGGAGAATCTTGATGAATCAATACCTAGATTTTGAGAAACCAATTGCTGATCTTGAAACAAAAATTGGTGAATTGCGTGAGTATTCAACGGATAATGTCGATTTTTCCAGTGAGATAAAAAAGCTTGAAAAGAAAGCGGATAAACTGAAAAATGAAGTTTATTCTAATCTTAGCCGCTGGCAGAGAACTCAGTTAGCGCGGCACGCCAAGCGCCCTTACAGTCTTGATTATATCGAGAGAATATTTACCGATTGGTCTGAAGTTCATGGCGATCGAAATTATCGCGATGACCCAGCATTGGTTTGTGGTTTTGCTCGAATCGATGGGAAACCCTGCTGTGTTATCGGCCATCAAAAAGGTCGGAACACCAAGGAGAAAGTTCACCGGAATTTCGGTATGCCAAATCCCGAAGGTTATCGTAAGGCTTTACGGGTTATGCAGTTGGCCGATCAGTTTGGTCTGCCAATCTTTACCTTTGTTGATACCCCGGGAGCTTTTCCTGGTATCGGTGCCGAGGAACGTGGCCAGGCTGAAGCTATCGCCAGAAATTTACGGGAAATGGCATTGTTGCGTGTTCCAGTGATTGTCACGATTACCGGTGAAGGGGGTTCTGGCGGTGCCTTAGCTATTGCTGTTGGTAACCGGGTACTGATGATGCAATATTCGGTCTATGCAGTTATTTCTCCAGAAGGTTGTGCCGCTATCCTCTGGAGTGATGGAACTAAAGGAGCACAGGCCGCGGAAGCTTTAAAGTTGACGGCACAGGATGTTGATCGCTTGGGGACTGTCATCGATGAGGTTATCCCTGAACCTCTTGGTGGTGTCCATCAGGATCATGACCTGGCAGCGGTGACCCTTAAAGAATATCTCTTGAAGCATCTCGCTGAGTTGGAAGAATATTCACCTGAAGGGTTGATTGAACAACGTTATCAGCGCTTTAGGGCAATTGGTGAGTTTGAGGAACCAAAGTCATAATGGCGTCGCAAAAAAGTCCGATTTCCGGTGTTGCAGCAGTTTCTCAGGACCTCGACATACCGATGTATGCCTTCACCCCTGAAAAACCACTACGTCTTGGAAATCGAATTTTTTGCTTAGCCAGCGGTTTTTTTGTGAGCTTATCAACGTAAGGTATCGTGATTTTGTTGTTGTGGATTTCTCGTCCAACTATCTATCTTCTTCTCCTTTTTCTTGCAAGTTGTGGTGGTCATACGACCAGGGTGATTGATACGCCAGAAACCCGTGAGCTGGCTGGGTGGCAGAAGCCGTATGAGGTTGATGGACAACGATATCAGCCTTTGCGTGATCATCAAGGGTTTCAGCAGCGTGGTGTTGCCAGCTGGTATGGGCGTAAGTTTCATGGACGCAAAACCAGTAATGGCGAAATCTACGACATGTATGGAATGAGTGCCGCACATAAGACCCTGCCGTTGGGTGTTTATGTCAAGGTGACCCATTTAGGGAATGGCCGACATGTTATTGTCCGGGTCAATGATCGGGGCCCCTTTGTCGCTGGTCGGATTATTGATCTTTCCTATGGCGCTGCCAAGCATTTGGGAATTGTCGATTCAGGTACGGCACAGGTTCAAATTCAAGCTCTTGGTTACCGGGCAGCAGATCAACACCGTCAGGTCACTTATCGTCCACCAAGTAATTATGACTCCGGAAGTTTTGCTGTGCAGATTGGGGCATTTTCGACATCTGAAAATGCTTACAGGTTGGCAAAAAAAATGGGGAGTCGTTATGGTCATGCTGTTGTCACCACCGGGATAACTAAGGGTCAGCAACTATATCGGGTACGAGTCGGCAGTTTTAATTCACTGCAGCAAGCAGAAATTGCGGTGAATCATTTAATTTCAGACGGATTTTCTGGAAGCTATGTTATTGCATTTGATTGATCACGGATCAGTTTTCAGGCCTTTGTAGCTTGCTTTTGCCAGCAACATTAAGAAATATTTGAAAAAATGGTCTAAGGGGTTGATTTGGCGTTTTACACATGCTAGTGTCCCGTCGTATCAGATCCAGTTTGTGTAGATTATTTTACTGTTTAAGTTAGATAAGAACCACACAGACCAATAGGGCTGAGTGGCTTTTTTTGGCTTGCAGGCGCTGGTCTGCATCACGTAACTCCCGTAGGGGACCTAGTAAGGAGAAAGTAAAATGGCAGAAGGAACAGTTAAATGGTTTAATGATTCTAAGGGGTTTGGTTTTATCGAGCAAGATAACGGCCCAGACGTTTTCGCACACTTTTCAGCAATTACAGGCGATGGTTTCAAATCCTTGTCTGAAGGTGCACGCGTTAGCTTTGATGTTGTTGATGGTCAAAAAGGACCTCAAGCAGCCAATATCGTCCGGCTCTAAATAGTATCATCGTTTAATTTAAAAGGCTCCATGGGTAACCATGGGGTCTTTTTTTGTATCAGAAAGAGTATCAACATGGCTATAATTAAAACCGATCAGATAAAAACAACAATAATTAAATCTTTTAATCCATGGAAAGGATCAAGTTATGCCATATGTTGAACTCAATCTCACGACAGGTGCGACGAAAGAACAAAAGGCGCAACTGGTTGAGGGGATTACTGATTTGCTCGTTAAAATCCTCGATAAAAACCCATCTTCGACCCAAATTATCATTAAGGAAATGGCTCCAGACAACTGGGGAATTGCTGGACGGTCAGTTAAGACATTGCGCGAAAAAGGTGATACGGCACATATCTCCAAGAAATAATATTCGTCTATTGATGCTGCCCTCGCAAAAACGAATGAGATGGCTAAGCAAAAATTTCGTCCCACAAGGGGTCGTGGTTTTTCAAGGACGAAGGCATACATAGGGTATGTCGAGGTCTTG
>JASFYS010000139.1:0-9166 GCA_045047095.1 Desulfuromusa sp.
AGGGTGATATCGTTGAAGAAAATACACCGGTTGAATTTTTCAACAACCCTCAGCACGAGCGAACTAAGCTGTTTCTCAGCCAAATACTCTGATCTTTTGGGAGGTTGTCGGACTTTTTCTATTTTGTGGTTGATGGTGCAAAAGAGAGCAGGTTGTCTAATCGTTTATCGGTTTCAAGCACATTTTTCCGTTGTTGATAGGCTGTTCTTTGTGCCGAATTTTGCGCTTGTATGATGAGTTTATTGAATAAATAGGTTCCTTTTTGTCTCTTTGAATTCTTATTCTTCAATAACCTCAGCAGTAGCTTTGAACCATTTTTTTGCAGCAGGTCATCTTCAAGACTAGCATAGGTACGCACTGAGCCTGGATCTCCCTGACGGGCACAGCGACCAAGAAGTTGCCGGTCGATCCGCTCTGATTCGTGATGCTCGGATAGAATGACGTGCAATCCGCCCAGCTGAATCACCCCTTCACCCAGTTTGATATCTGCTCCGCGACCGGCCATGTTGGTGGCAATAGTTACCTGTTTCAATTGTCCAGCCGAAGCGATAATCTCCGCTTCTTGCTTATGATTCAGTGCATTCAATAGCTGGAATGAAATACCTTGTTGGGTCAGCATCTCGGCAAGTTTGTTGCTGGCAAAAAGGCTTCTTGTTCCAACCAGCACTGGTTGTCCAGACTGTTGGCAGCTTGCAACCTCCGTACAAATTGCCCACCATTTACTTTCTTGATCAGGGTGAAATTGACTTTTCAGTATCTTCCTCTGACAAGGACGGTGGGTTGGAATTGAAACCACTGGTAATTTATAAATATCCCAAAATTCTGCTGCCACTTCCCTGGCCGTTCCGGTTAATCCGCAGAGATTTCTAAACATCCTGAAAAAATTCTGAAAGCTTAATTGTGCCAGGGTTTCATTTGGATCAGTCAGGGGTAAATTTTCCCGTGCTTCAATTGCTTGATGTAGCCCTTGACGCCAGCTGCGACCGGGCATCATCCTCCCGGTAAATTCATCAACAATGATCACCTTATTATCAACAATCGTGTAATTATCATCTTGTTGATAGAACTCCTTGGCGCTTAGTGCTGTCTGGATGAGTTCTATACAACGTTGTTTATTTTGAAAGATTCCTGGCAGGGACACGGTTGTTTTTGCAATAGTAGCCTCTGCGGATTTTGTCAGATTGATTTCCCGGTAACGTCGATCAACCTGATAATCTATTCCTGCTGTCAGTGTTTCGCTAATCTTTTGAACCTTGACAATTGCATCCTGAAAAGAACCATTCTCCTGCGCTTGGGAAATTATTAATGGTGTGACGGCTTCATCAATCAGAACGCTGTCAGCTTCATCGACAATCGCGGTGTCAATACCACGCATAACCACCATCATTTTGGAAGAACTATGCAGATCAATTGTTTGTCTGAGCAGTTGCCGTTCGGCCGATTGACCATCTTTCAATTGCAATTGATCGCGTAAAAAATCGGCCAAGAGCTCTTTGCTGGTTGTGTAGACAACATCTGCAGCGTAGCCTCTTTGTCTTGCTGCGGTGTCCATTGTGCTACTGACCCAATCGGTAGAAACATCACAAAAACGGTATAGAGGGGCTAACTCCTCAGTGTCACGTTCTGCAAGATAATCATTGACGGTAATAATATGGCAGGGTTTTGCCTGCCAGGCTGCAAGAATTGCCGGAAAGCATGCTGTTAAGCTTTTTCCCTCACCAGTCGCCATTTCTGCTAAGTAACCATGAGATAAGGCAATCGCTGCCAGAATTTGTACTTCGTAAGGACGCATTCCCAAGGTTCTGAACGCGACCTCGGCGATCAATGCAAAGGCTTGTTGCCGCGATACCCTGTTCTTTTTATGGCGACGATAATCTTGTTTAAGTTGGAGAAGTTGCTGTTTTAGTTCCTGATCAGAAATGTTTTGCAATAGATATGATTGTTGCAGAATGGCTTTTGCCATGTTTTGCCACTCTTGTACCAGTCTATGTCTGCGCTGATAAAGCCCAACCAGTTGATGCATTGACCGATCAAGACCTTGATGCAGTGGTTCAGGCTGAATGGACTTGTTTATCTGGTAATCGAGTGCCGGGAGGCTCATGTCTGATACCGCTGTTGCAGGAATTGCCTGGCTTTGCGATAGAGCTGCTTCACCAGAGGTTCAGCGGGGAGGTTGAAGCGAATCTGCCCTGAGTGTCCATGGCGCAAGAATTGTTCTCCAGTCTTCTCCAGCTCAGCCGAAATACGGAAGAAAGGTTCAATGGTCTGCAACCCTTGCGCATCTGCTCCCGTCACTGGAATAATTCCACCCCCTTTCCAGCCGAGGGCTGCAGAGGGAAGTTCCCCTTGCTCAAACGGGATGACTTGATAGTTTTTAACCTGAATTTCGTTATTTTCCATGCCCGCAAGACGAACGACACTCTGTTTGATAGATTGCTGCGCAAAAATATTTGCTGCTTCTTCCTGACGGATGACTGCGGTAAAAAGAAAATTATCATTTGAAATAATTTCACCCAGCTTCGTGCCTCTCGGTACCCAACTTTTGACCCGTTGTCCTTGTTGCGGTGCAACCCAGGTTCCGGATTGAGTCGCCAAGATCAGCAGTGACACCTGTCGACGCTGCAATTCTACCAGTTTATTATCCAGTGCAGTCAGACGTTTCTGGAGAGTCAAACGTGTATTGTCACCCTGCAGAACAGCTCCTTGTTGCTGCAGCAATAGAACTTCTTTTCGTTGCGCTGTCACGAGCTGGAGTTTAATCTCAAGTTCCGGGTTAAGTAGTTGAAATAACGGATCTCCTGCGCTGACTTGAGAACCGCTGGGGCGAAAAATATCAACTATCTGGCCATCAGTCTGAGTCGAAATCTCAATATGGTTTTTTGCTTCAAGGATTCCCGGAGCTCTAAACCTATTTGGCATTGGAACGGCCATGAATAAAAAAATTATTACTATGAATACCGTTAAACTGGTGATGAGAGCTTTTGGTCGCACTCTGATTAATTCCGGACTGGTGAGCAAGTAGTTAATGAGCCGCCCGGCAGGAAGTATCCCCCAGATAATCAGGCAGAAAACTGCCATTAACAAACCCGCCAGAAGAAAACGATCTGCGACAAAAAGAATAATTCCGCCGTAGACCAACAAGCGATAGAGCCCGCTGAGAATCCCGTACCCCGTTAACCAGAAAGCCTCTTTGTGGTTGTCTGTCGGGCTGGTCGATTGTTGTAGGCCGAATAGATAACGCTGTGCCAGATATTTTAAATGGGTAAGGGAGCGAGGTTGTAAGTTTGGAATATCAAGCAGGTCGGAAAGGATGTAATAGCCATCATAACGCAGCAATGGATTGGCGTTGAAGATAAGAGTTGAAACCGAAGCAACAATAAGTATATTCAAGGCCAGACTATGGATGGCTCCAGGGCCGGTATTTGCCCAAACCAGTGCGGCACAAGCCGCTGCAAAAAACTCAAACAACATTCCTGCCATTGCGACCAGAATACGCTGTCGCCGCTCACGAAAAGCCCAACTTGCGGTTGCATCCATGTAGGGGAGGGGAGCAAAAACAATGAACATAATCCCCACCGTATGAACTTCACCGCCAAAACGTTTACAGACCAGAGTATGACCTGCTTCATGCAAAATTTTAACAATCACCAGACCGCAATAAAGGAGGAGTAGATTATCAAATGCCAGAAGATTTTTCATCTCGCTGGTTAGCATGGAGAATTGCTCAATCAACCCTTTTCCAGCAAGCAACAGGATCAACGACCACAGGATAAAAGCAAAGCGGCTGGTGAATAATTGAACCAGTTGTGAATACCGGTTGAGCCAGGGTTGCGGATCGAATAAGGGGATCCGGAAAAACATCAGACTGAGCCATTTGCTCCGGTCTTCCCGTTGCTGCCTTTTCTGGTAACGGTCAAAGAGTTGTTGACTGTCGATTGCCAGTTCACAAAACAACAGGTTGGCATGATGAAGTTGTGCCAGCAGTTGGATCACTTCCTCTTGCCCTGGTGCGGAATCGGGATCGTGTTTGAGGCATTCATCCCAGACTTGGGCAACCGAGCGGGAATTTCTCAGGCGGATCACAAAATTATAAGCTGCTTGAGTCAGCCGGAAAAAATGGTTGTTGAAAGGATCTTGCAAAACGTACCAGATTTCTCCCCGAAACAACTGTCTGCGGATTGTTACTGATGGTCGCAATGCCACTCGCAACTCTGCGACACGGTGCCATGATTCACTGAAAGTACGTTGCTTGGTCGTCATCAGCCTACCACCAGACCAGGAGGCGCAGAAAATTGACGGTGCGATGGCTGATGATCCAGATGATTCGGCGTTTTTCGATTTTGATTTTGGCGATGCCACTCATTCCCGGCCGCCACCAGGATACTCCTGCTGGTAAGACTTCGCTTCGGGCGACAAAGATATTTCCAGCATCTTCTGGGTGTGCCAGGGGATCGATCTGTCTGATCATAAACGGGTAGTTTTGTTGTGGACGACTGATAAAGGCCAGTTCTCCGGTCTGTCCGGTGGTGATTTCGTGAATATCCTGCTCAGTGATTTTGATCTCAGCAAATAATTTTTCATGCTGTGCCACCTTGAACAGCAACTCCCCTTTTTCAACCGGAGCACCGCGACGTTCAGTATTATCGCCTTCCACAATAATCCCACTGATGGGAGAACGCAGTTGTGCCTGATTGATCCGATATTGAACCAGTTCCAGCTGGGCTTGTGCTTGATCTGCTTGTGCTTGTGCTATTTTCATGTCGATCAGGGCATTTCTGGCGCGAAATTTTTCCGCTTCGCGTAAATAGCGAACCTGATTGGCCAGTGCAGAGGCTTCTTCCAATAACAGATCGCTATTATCAAGACTTAAAAGCGGGCTGCCAGGTTCCACTTTTTCACCAATTTCAGCCTGCACCTGATCAATGTAGCCGGCAAAGGGAGCGGTTACTTGACGGACATCTTTGCTGCGCAAAATAAATGGTGCCTCAACCCGGTAGGGAACCTTGATGATGATCATTGCCAGCAGCAAACCACAGCATAGCAAGCCAATCAGTTTTGCCAGAGTATGTTCAATTCCCAATAGAACTGAGCTTTTCGTTTTGATGCTAGAAGCAATTTTGGCACCAAACCAACGATCGGCTTTTTTTCGTTGTTCCAAAGGATTTGCAATTTGATCACAGAGAATTCTTAAGCTGCGGATATCTGTTGCATTGAAAGTGTCTGCTTCTCGCTCGCAGGTCAGGATTCCAACGGTTTGTCCGGCAACCCGTAACGGTAGGGAAATCAGTTGTTGCACCTGCTGGTTAGCGGCATATTTTTCATGATCGTGGTTGATTGACCCAGCAGATTGCAGAGCGGGAAACTGAATTTCCTCATCCTGATCAAGGGCTTCTTCCATCGCCGCTTCAAGCTGATTGACAATCTCCATCTTTGGCTCAAACTGTTCCATGTGACTGATACTCTGGAGGCGAATATAACCTTTTTCAAGCCAACCCAGACTGACGCGACTGCAATGGAAACGGGCAGCAGTTTCATTCACAACTGTCATAGCGGCAGCGATAAATTTTTCCTGCTCGTTTAACAACAATAGCAAATCAAGGGTTTCAGCAAAGCAGACTTGATTCTGTTGCGCCTGTCGAATTGATCTTTCGTGTTGGTATATTTGCGGCGTGTCTGCCAGTAATCGGAGCGTCTGTGAGATGGTTTTGGTTGCACTGGCACGCTGTGCCGATAAGCTGAAAATACCGACTTTGGGAGCATCACTCTGCTGTTCTTGCAGGCGTAAGCCAACCAATAGTGGGGCGTCCTTCTGGTTGAGGAGGATAACTTTTGAAGTTTCCAGGGCTTTATCAGCAATTTTTAACAGCGGGGCAGGGATGGTCTGTTTCGCTGTTTGTTGTGGCTGTTTCTTCGGCCACTGGTAGTAATGCTTCCAGCCAGATGATTTTTTGGTTAGTAGAATGCAGCCATCGGCCTGGATCTGTCGACAAGCGAATGCCAGAAAGGCCGGCCAGAATTGACCGGGATGGCCGGTAAAAAAATGGAGATCTTTAATTGAAGTGAGGTTTGACACATTGGCATCCAAAAAAAACAGCTAACTATTCAGCAAAAGCGGGACTGTCCCCGTATGGGGGCTGTCCCAGGCTTTTGCGGTGCGAACCAGCGCAGTTCCATGGTTCGTAAACTCTTGGGACAGCCCCCGATGACCCTGGGGACAGTCCCGAGATTACTTATTGCTCCGGTAGTATCAGCATACCAGCGACTCCGGGGACAACTTTTTGCTCCTGATTATCAAATTCCACCTTGATTTTTCTCAGCCCGCTTGCTGGGTCGATAAGGGGGCTGATGAAAACCAACTTTGCTTCTATGGTCAGCGGATCTGCACCATTCTGCAGCTGGAGTTGAACCTGCTGCCCCAATGCTAAGTTGGTCACAATCTCGAGTTCTACATTGGCCACAAAATAACCGTGACTGTTATCAACCAGGCGGATCAATGGGGTATCCACTTCACAATTTTCGCCGATACCAATCAGTATTTCCGCGATCTGTCCGGCAAAGGGAGCATAAAGATTACGTTTGGTAAGCTGCTGTCTGGCAGTGTTGTATTCGATCTTTTCCCGTTGTTCCGCTGTTTTCAACCGGTTGAGTTCTGCAACGGCAAAAGCGTGTTCCAGCTCCTTGTTCTCCAACTCCTCCCGAGGGATTGAACCGGTTGATTGATACAGGTCGCGGGTAGAGTTCAGATGATTCTGTAGTGTTTTGACCTGCAGACTCACCGATTTTATTTCAACTTTACTTTCCCATAGCAGCTTGCGCCGCTTCACTTCTAACAGTTCCAGATCTTGATCCAGTTGCAGAAGTAGCTGCCCCCGTTTGACTGTTTCCCCTTCGGCAACTTTGATTGCGGTGACTCGGCCGGTGATTGAAAGTCCCAGGGCAGAATCTTGTGCCGGTTCGGTAAAGCCCGAGATTCCGACCTGCTCCGCAGGTGATAACTGGGGAGTGCACAGCAAAGTAATCAAGACGATTCCGGCAAGCACAAAACCCTTTATTCCCCATGAGGAAAGATCACTTGCCAGTATTGAACTATCTATTCTAAATCTATTCAAAGCTTGGTCTCCATAATATCTACCCCGTATTTCTGCAGGATGGTGCCGCTGGCCAGTTCCATTTCCACCAGGGCTCTTTGTCGTTTCACGGTATTGGTCAATGCGGCTTCTCTGGCGGATCGATAATTATCTTCCTTTTCCAGTACCAGTCGGCTACTGCTTTGACCTGCCTTTAATTTGATTAATTCGGTATCGAACAATCGTTTCTGAATATCGATGATTTGCTCAGCGTACTGTAACTGCTCCGTGGTTCTTGCCACGTTGTCGATGGCGGTATCAATCCGGTTTTTTAACTCAATTTCGATATCTTTCAAAACCATCAATTGCCGGCGTTTTTCCAATTCCGATTTTCTCAGTTTACTGCGGCTTTCGATCCCTCCTTGCAGGGGCAGGCGTAGCTGCAAACCCGCTGACCAGGAGGCGTATTCACCATCTTCGATCTGTTTCCAGGAATCACCCGTATTGAAATCGAGTCCGTTCAAACCGTAACTGGCCAGCAGGTCAAGCTCTGGCCAACGTTGATTTTTGGCAAAAGTAATTTTGATATCGGCCTGCTGCAATTTTTTCCGGGCGGCTAGATATTCGGGCCGTAATTTAAAGGCTGTTTCGATGATAACGTCACTGTTGAAGTTCATTGGCTCAATTGACATTGGTTCAGTGATCGCCAGATTAAGCGGATGTAGTGATTGCAATGATACAGCTGCCTTGGGAGCAGGAATTATCTTTGTTTTGCTACTTTCTTTCGTGGATACAGGTTGATCGTAGGAAATAAATATCTCAACCCGACGGTTTTTTGCTCGACCCGCAGCGGTATCGTTATCTGCTACAGGTTCAAAGGGGCCGCCAGTTTCAGCTTTGTACTGGTCTTTTTTTAAACCGAGCTGGGATGCCAGATAGTTCGCTGTCGTCTTTGCCCGAGCACGCCCCAAACCAAAATTATCGCCATAGACCTTGGCTTTTGCGGCGGAGAGCATGTGTGAATCGGTATGGCCGACAACTTTCAGGAAAAGATTCTGTTTCCCTTTAAGGGTTGCTGCCAGCTCGATTAAGTCCTGTTCCATCGCAGG
Organism: Desulfuromusa sp.; assembly: GCA_045047095.1. Lineage (GTDB taxonomy): Bacteria > Desulfobacterota > Desulfuromonadia > Desulfuromonadales > Geopsychrobacteraceae > Desulfuromusa. The sequence continues at coordinate 8,177 of JASFYS010000139.1, forward strand.
TGTTAAGCCACTTTTGCCGTAAGTAAATATCAGTCCCATCGAGCTGTCGAGGATGTGTTTGACGTCAGTCCGCACAAATGTCACCGGGATTGCTGCCTGCTCTGCGGTATTTTTTGGTAACGGTTTATTACCGACAGCCGGTTTTGGTCTATTGATCGCGTCAAAACTGGAGCTGGTCAGCGCAAGCAAGCTACGCAACCGATTGGCTATTTCCAGTTGTTCATGCGCAGTTTCACTGAGCAATGATTTCCGCGTGTGGACACCGATGATCGCTTCCAGAACCTCGGTTTCTGCCATTTTTCCGGTGCGATGGCGTTCCTGATTATCGGTCAAAATCTTTTCTGCGATGCGGTGTGAATCATTTCTGAGCATTAGCTTTTTGTACGCCTGATAATAATCCCAGTAGTCGATGGAGACCTTACTGACGCGCTGCATCATTTTCAGGCGATACTCTTGAAATGCTGATGACGTTTCCAGATCAGCACTCATGATCCCCGTTTTGGTTGCTTTGGCTCCGGCATTTTTCAGTAATGGCTGGGTCAGGTTGACCCCGAGATACATCTGGTATTCGTTTTCTTCGTCAGTCAGTGAGCGGGTCAGGCTATTCGACAGTTGATTGTAGTTGTAGCCCAGTTTTACTTTCCCGCCGGTTGGAGCCAGAGTCTGTACTGCTGCATCAAAATTCCAATTACGTTCGCTATAGGTTGTTGCCAAATCTCTGCTCAGAGATTCTTCGATGCTGTTTCGCTGGTCACGAGATTCCCGTTCCAGTGAAGTGATCAGTTCCGGCTCAAAGATTGCGCGGGTTCGGTCCGCTTCTGTCTGTCTGATCAGCCAGTCGGTTTTCTGCATCTGGATCTGTTGATTGTCAGCAACCACCTGACGGATCAGTTCAGCCAGCAGAAGGGGCTGCTGTGGTGTGTATTCAGGTGTTTTCTCTGTTGCTGCTATTTCGGGTTTGATATTTGCCAGCGCAAGTAAGGTTTCATA
>JASFYS010000140.1:0-9855 GCA_045047095.1 Desulfuromusa sp.
GATGATCAGCAGCTTTCTTGACCTGCTGGTGGTTTTTCTGCTCAACACCGTGATTCTGCCGATTGCCTTCCTCTGGGGAATTTTCCGCTTGTTCAAAGCGCTAACAGACGTACCACTGCTGCCGAAGGTCGAACGGGCTGTAGCAGAGAGGATTTCCGGTTCGAAATCAGAAGAGAAATAAGAAGGAGTGGAAGGAATCAACTATTAAACAGCCTGATGGTCACGCCCCAGTTGCCATCTCAGCCACAGCAGAGGGACCCCAAATAGTACGGTTTTCGGTGCGAAAAAGGGTTTGAGTACCGCCATAGACAAGCTGCATGGCAATTGCGCTACCCTGGTCATGCACCATATCGGTCAAGGTGCGATAATCGTCCTGACCAAGGTCATCATAGATGCCCAGCATCACCGGATTAGATTGTTCATCCCGAGTCACAAAAGTGCAGCTGGAAATCATCAAACCGACTTGTCCTTTGGCCAGATTCTCATAGATCTTAAACAGCTGCTCGGTCATGCAGCCGTCGTCAGTTGTCAAACGCTCCCAAGTGGCACTTCGCACAAAACCGTACTCCCTTGAGCCCTGTGGAATCGAATAAATCGCGCACCATCAACCCCGCCCAAGCTTAACCAACATAAAAATCGTCATCACGATAGTCAGAGACAAACATATACCCCGGTGCATGAGTGATCGCTAGTGCGGGTTTCAAATTCATTAATGCGACCTGTGGAGTCACCCCACAGGCCCAAAATACAGGGACCTCCCCCTCTCTAACGGGGACGGGATCTCCAAAATCAGGCTTATCAAGGTTAGTAATACCAATTTTTCTGGGGTCTCCGTGATGGATTGGGTCACCATGAACTGCTGGGTAACAACCAGTTATTGCATAAACCTCTGAGACCTTAGATACAGGAATGGGTCTCATACTTACAACCATTTCCCCATGAAAAGGACCAGACGATTCACAGGGTATATTGGTAATATACATTGGCACATTACATCCAAGCTCTATATGCCTGATGGGGATGTTGTTCTTAAGCAAAGCATTTTCAAATGTGAAGCTGCAGCCGATTAGAAAACTAACAAAATCATCTTGCCACAACGATTTTACATCGCTATGCAGTTCAGCATCCCCCCCGCGAAAAACTTTATAGCTGGGAATATCAATACGGAGGTCACTGCCCGGGGCCATTTTTTTAGCTTCAACTTGTCCAGTTGGTACCGTTTCCAACAATGGACAGGGCTTTGGATTTTTTTCACAAAAAAGCTGAAAATCTTCTGCATAAATTTCCGGTAAAATAACGAGGTTTAACTGGATATGACCTGAGCAACAACCCGCAGTGGGTTTTCTCCACAATCCCTTTCGGATCAGTTGTCGAAATTTCTGGGGTGACAATTGAGCCATTGCTTTATCGGTTGTCTTCTCTTTGGTGTCACAGAGTGCAGAATTCATAAGCCCTTCTCCCGTTGGCAATATAGACATATTGCCATAAATGTAGAATCTATAAAAATTTTATTGACAGTCATTATTGACAGTCAATATATATGTGATATATTACTCATATGTCAAACAAAACACTTCGTATGCAAGCCTATAAATGGCTTAAAAAAAAGATTATTACTCTTGAATTCCCAATGGGTAGTCCGCTTCTTGAGAGTGATCTTTGTCAAGAAACCGGACTGGGGCGCACTCCTGTTCGTGAAGCAGTTCAGCAGTTGGCTTCTGAGGGGCTTATTTCTATCCGACCTCGAAAAGGAATATTCGTTAGTGATATAAATTTTTTAGATTTTGATAATCTTATCGAAGCTCGAATCATGTTAGAGACACATGTTATTCGAAGGGTGGCAGATACCATAACGCCAAAACAATCAGAAAAACTAAGGATGCTGTTTGTTGATGTCCCAGACTTGATTGACAAGGGTGATATCAACGGCTTACTTGTTATTGAGCGATCATTTCATCAAAGTCTGGTCTCTTTGCTTGAAAATCCGTATTTAGATTCTATAGCAGAGCGTATCTACGACCTTGTTGAACGCACTTGGCAGCTTTCTTTTAGGAAGAGAAGTAAAAGTGATCTTGCCAGAACATTAAATGACCATCTTGTAATTTTAGAAGAGCTAGAAAAAGGAGATGTAAACGCTGCCGAAAAGGTGACACTTGATCATATTTTGAACTTTAGAAGCAAAGTGTTTCGTCAACCTGAGGTGTGATTTGTCGATTACACCTACATATTAAAGGAGGAACACCATGAGGCAAGCCATCAAGTTCATTCTAATTCCATTCCTGATTTTTGTAATTACAGGAGGTGCGGCTTTTGCTAAAGACTTAAGGGTCGTTGGCAGTTGGAGCAGCCTCACCATGTTCAAAAACTTTGAAAAACCTTTTTGGACAGAGGTTGTGCCAGCAGCAATGCCTGGAATCAAAGCTGATGTAACTTCGCTCGGACAAGTCAAGCTCAAAGGTCCCGCAGTCCTACGGCAAATGGATCTGGGCGTTTTTGATGTGGTCCATACCGTTGCCGATTATGTAGTCTCCGACTCACCTGCGCTCGCGGGGCTTGATATGCCTGCATTGGCCCCAGAAATCGATCAAGCCCGAAAAGTTGTCGACGCGTACCGTCCAGTGGTCGCCAACGCTTTAGCGACTGACTTCAACGCCAAACTTCTTGCAATTGCCCCTTACCCTGCCCAGGTAATTTTCTGCCGCGAAAAAATCTCTGGTCTTGACGATCTCAAGGGCAAGAAAATTCGTGCAAGTGGATGGACCACTTCCGAATTCGTTACTGCTCTTGGAGCAACAGGGATAACCATGTCCTTCAGCGAAGTTCCTCAATCGTTGCAAAGGGGTGTGGTTGATTGTGCTATTACTGGGAGCCTGTCAGGTTATTCAGCCGGATGGGGTGAGGTCGCCAACTTCTTGTATCCCCTGCCTGTTGGTGGTTGGGACTACGTAATAACCGCCATGAGTATGAAAACTTGGGATAATTTTAGCAGCCAAGAACAAAATCAATTACAATTGTTGATTAGCAATCAACTGGAAAATCCAGCTTGGGATGTAACGGCCCGAGAAACAATAGAAGGTGTAGATTGCTTGACTGGCGGAAGTTGCCCGCACGGAACCCCAAACAACCTGACGTTGGTGCCTGTTTCAGATAAGGACCTCGAACGCGCCAAAAGTGTTCTCGTTGAGAGTGTCTTGCCAGCCTGGGCGTCCAAAGTAAAGCCAGCGATCGTTGAACAGTGGAATGCTACTGCCGGTAAAGTTGCCAACATCCAGGCCAAGTAGAGATTTCCCTGTTTGACCTTATACGGCGGGTGTCAGTGCAACCGGCGCCCGCCGTCAAATAGAAGGCTTTCCTATGAATAGAATTCTGGCCTTTACCGAAATACTCAATCGCGTCGGCGTCTGGGTCGGGGGGCTCCTTCTGTTTTTAACTTCGGCCATGATCGCTGTCGAAGTTATTCTACGCAAGGTGTTCTCTGTTTCGATGGGAGGAGCTGACGAGCTGTCCAGCTATGTCCTTGCGATCAGCTGCAGTTGGGCTTTCGGTTTTGCCTTGATGCGTAAGGCTCATATCCGTATTGACATTCTCTACACCCGGTTGTCAGACAAAGCCAGATCCGCACTGGACATCCTGTCCCTGTTGACCTTTCTGGCCTACCTAACTCCTCTGGTCTACTTTGCTTTCATCGTAGTCAAAACCTCTATAATCCGTGAATCTACAGCTAACACGCCATTGCAAACACCACTTTGGATACCACAGGGACTCTGGCTGGTTGGTCTCATAGTTTTTTTATTCACCATCGTCGTACTGTTAGTCGGAACCATCTTCAGACTGGCAAAGAAAGATACGGCCGGAGCCCAGCAATTGTCCGGACCAACGGCTCTGGAAAAAGAAATTGAGGAAGAGAGCGGTATTCATGTAGTTATGACAACCGGTGGAGGTGAACAATGATTGTCGTCGTCGCTCTAGCAGTCCTTCTTGCATTGCTGCTGCTGAGCATTCCGGTCGCAGCAACCCTAGCAGCGTTGGGACTCAGCCTAGGCAGCTTTTTTTCGTCGTTCCCCCTATACCGAGCACTCGGTGAAATCTCCTGGACGGCAGGGACAGACTTCCTTCTATTGGCAATTCCGCTATTTGTGTTACTTGGTGAAATCCTACTACGAGCCGGCATCGCCGAACGTACCTACAGGGCTCTCTTCCTCTGGCTTTCATGGCTACCAGGTGGTCTGATGCACGCAAACATAGCCACCTCAGCAATGTTTGCAGCAACTTCGGGTTCTTCGGTGGCAACGGCAGCAACAATTACCACTGTGGCCTTACCACAGGCCCGTAAATATGGCTATGCCGAAAGCCTCTTCGCCGGCTCGATTGCGGCTGGCGGTACCCTGGGCATACTGATACCACCATCAATCAATTTGATCGTGTACGGCTTCCTCACCAACGTCTCAATACCACGTTTGTTTTTGGCTGGAATCGTGCCGGGAATTTTGCTGACTTTGCTGTTTATGGCCTGCATCATTATATTGTGTTTGATTAACCCTAAATTAGCAGGGCAGCCCCTCGAGACAACCTGGGCCCAAAGAATAGAAAGCCTCAAAGATCTTCTACCCGTCATATTTATCTTCATAATTGTGATCGGCTCCATCTACGCAGGTTTTGCAACTCCGACCGAATCTGCCGCATTAGGGGTCATCGCTGCGCTGGTGCTAACCGCCTTCTATCGCAAGATCAGCCTGACCATGCTGCGCGAGGTCGTTGAAGGGACTATGCGTACCACTGCCATGATCATGCTGATTCTGCTGGCAGCCTATTTTCTCAATTTCATACTGGCATCCATCGGCCTAACCGACATGCTTGCCGAGTTTGTCAACAGCCTAGGCATGAGCCCTATGGCAACCATGGCAGTGATTATCTGCATGTACTTGGTACTGGGATTTTTTGTCGAAACATTGTCGTTAATGGTCATCACCATCCCAATCGTAGCCCCAGTGGTGACGGGACTCGGTTTCGATCCCATCTGGTTCGGCATCTTGCTGATCCTATTAATCGAAATGGCGTTAATCACCCCGCCTGTCGGTCTTAACCTCTACGTAGTACAAGGCATCCGGAACCGCGGGTCGATCAGCGAGGTCATGATTGGCAGCTTACCGTTCGTGGCTATGATCATGGTCATGATCGCCCTGATGCTGATATTCCCTGACATGGTTCTGATCCTGGCCAAGTATGTTAACTGATACCTATATTGAGAAAAAGGAGCTAATCATGAGTAATAAAAATCTACAGCTGGTCGTTGATGGTCGCATTGAGGAGATTGCCATCGATCGACTAGTCATCGCTGGCTGGGTTGGCAGGGACCGCGAAGCCTTACAAAAGCACATTGACGAACTAGGTGAGTTGGGTATCGAAGCGCCCGGGCAGACCCCGACTTATATGAATTTGAGTCCCGAAACCTTGACCAGCGGGAAGACGCTCACAGTAGTCGGAGCTGACTCTTCAGGAGAGGTTGAGTGCGTTGTTATCACCCGCCAAGATGGTCGACGCTACCTCAGTGTGGGTAGTGATCATACCGACCGCGAGTTCGAAAAATATAGCATTCCGGCCTCCAAGCAGATGTGCGGCAAACCACTTGCAACTGAAGCATGGCCTCTTGCTGATATCCTGGACCATATGGGAAGCCTGATCATGCGGTCATGGATGATCAAAAATGGCAACCGCACGCTTTATCAAGAAGGCACATTGAATATGAACCGCGATGTTAAAGAGCTACTGGCCGGCATCCCGGAAGGCTGTGTAGCCGCAGGAGAATCTTTCTGCCTGTTCTGCGGAACTTTCGCTGCGATCGGCGGCCTAGCCTACGGCGACCGTTTCGAATTCGAGATCTACGATCCGGTTCTCAAGCGGAACATTACCCACGGTTACGATATCCAGGTTCTTCCTCAATTTTTATGAGTTCGCAGAAATAATTGTATGGAATTAAGAGATGTATCGCCGGCCAATGCCATTGCTCTACTGCTATTAAGAACTACTGAGAGGATATCTGAATGATCCCTGAATTGACCATTGCTCTGGCTCAAACAAAAGTATCGCAGATCCCGGAGGAAAATCTCCAAACTGCCCGCTGCATCTTACAGCAGGCAGCGACCCAGAGCGTTGACCTGGTTGCCTTCCCCGAAATGTTTATGGCCTGCCCGAGGGAAGGGGTTCCTTTGGCAAGGATTGCTGAATCGCTGGATGGTACATTTGTCACTGGGTTGGCTAACATGGCCGCAGAGTATGACATCGCCGTGGTCTGTGGCATATGGGAAAGCGTCTTTGGCGAGGAGAATCGAGCGGCCAACGTCGTGATCGCACTCAGCCCTGAAGGTGCCATTCTAGCCCGCTACAACAAGGTTCATCTATTTGATGCCCTGAGTATCAGGGAATCTGAACTAATGCTGGGAGGAAACATACCACCCCCAATATTTTCCCTTAAAGGTATGAAGTTGGGTCTGGCCATCTGCTACGACTTGCGGTTTCCCGAATTATTTCGTGATCTGGCACTTCGCGGTGCAGAGGCAGTGATTGTGCCATCGGCCTGGTATTCCGGGCCAATGAAGGAGGAGCATTGGCTAACCTTATTACAAGCACGAGCTATAGAAAATACGATGTATGTTGCAGGCGCCAATCTCTGCGGCGTTCCCTTCGCCGCTCGGAGCGCAATCTTTGACCCCTATGGTGTTATGCTTGCGGGAGCAGGAGAAGGAGAATCCCAGATCACAGCAAGAATTAGTCAGGCACGTATCAAAGACGTTCGCGAGAAATTGCCCTCTTTGAGTCATGTGCATAGCGACTTGTTCATGAGTTGATATTATGAATACAAGCTGGTAATTACTTCTGCACGAGTCACGGGCAATCCCTCCCGGGTTATGCCGGTGATGATGGGGTTAAAAACGGTCACGAGTTTTTCAGCCGGTAAAGTCCACTGGTTTTCGCGAGCAAGGAGGATATTTTACTCAATTATTGCCGCGCTAAAGAGATCGCCAATGTCATCATACCCGGACATGACAACCTCTTCTGGAGACCAATTCGCGATGATATTAAATATTTGGAAAGTTTTTCTTTATATCTAGAGCCTGTCCCAGAATCTCAAGATTTCAGTTTCATCACTGTAAAAAGTACAGCCCCGACCACGTCAGGCATACCCCACCCTGCATTGGGCAATTAAAGTCGAAAGAACGGTCAATATAAGGCACATTATTTGAACTTGGACGTACTGATCCATTAATATCGGTCAATAAATGTCTCCGGTAAGTCAGGCCGCCTGTTTTTCCGCTTCTGCTTCCCGATTTTGAACCGCCATGCGCCCCAACTTCCAGAGATTGTGGGCCAGGATACACCATTCAAGGCGGTTTTTTCGATTGCTGAAGCTTTTGTTTCTCAGGGGTGTTCCAAGGTAGGCATTCTTGAAAATACCGATCCGGGCTTCGGTTCCGGCACGGCGTGTTTGTAAACGACGGAATTCATTGTCTTCAAGTCGTTCTTTGAGGGCAGGAACACTGCGGGGGCAGATACCATTGAAGATTGTTTGCTTTTTGAGATCATTCCGGTTGTTTTCGGCATCAAACCCCCGATCTGCCGAATAGCTTTTTGGTTTTCCGTAATTTTCTGTCAGACGAATAAGACTGTCCGTCAGTAGCTGACTGTCGCCCGGTGGCTGCTCTTTGATAAATGTCCAATCGACGATCAAGCCGTCTGCTTGTTCTGCCAGATAAAAACCATTGCCGAATTCAACTTCGGCATCAGCTTTACCACGAACCATAACACGAACATCGGGTTCGTAGAGGCTGAGGATCTTATCCTTGTTAGCCACTCGACGTTCTCCGATAAGCCGCTCATGGGCCTGATGAATCGCCCGAGGGAGTTGGTTCAGAATGTTCTGGATGCGGTCAAGAACAACCTGAGTCTGAGCCTCACTCCAGTCGGTTTCCATCCAGCGAGTCTCCAGCAGACAATAATGATTGCGGGCGTGCATTTCAACCGTTTTCATCAATGTTTTCATGCGCCGGAAGATGTTTTTACGCATCTTCTTTGCCCCTTTTTTCTTGCGAACATGGGTCATTTCGATGCAGAGATTGTTCATTCTGCGCATGAATTCCTTTGGGTTCCTCATGCGATGCTTCAATCCCCGGGCGCGGATCAGTTGGATGGCCTTGACCAGAGTTCGGGTCGCATCGCGCAGCAGCACCCAATCAACGGGATAATGGATATTGTTTTTCACGCAGGTTGTGTCGGCAAAGATGTCATCGAACTCCAGAACCGCCTCAGAATAAAGGAGCTCCTTTACCCCGGCCGAATCAGCAACCGCAGCATTGCAAGCATGGATGAGTTGAGCAATCTCCTCGCTGGAGAAGAATTTTTCAAAACGTTCAATACTGCTTTTGGAAACGGGACGAACTCCGTCTATCTCACTGGCATGGGTAAACCATTGAAACAGGACACTGTCAGCGACACGATGGGAGAGAACCCGATAGGGAAGATCTGTCAGTGCCAACAGAATACAGTGGCGCAGAGCCTGACGTAGCTTTTTGTATGATTGTTGCCTGAGTTGTTTTTCCGGGTGAGATTCAGCGAATGATTTCAGGTGCTGGACGATCATTCGATCTTCAATTCCCGTAACTGTCAGGATACGATCCATCTCTTCGAGAGTCGCTCGAAACTCACGGTAATCTTTTGCGCCGAAAACCACAGGAAGTACTGGACGAAATTCGGTTTGAAATGCGATAGTTTTCATAGATGTCCTTTCTTCTCGTTAGTGGTAACAAGATTATAAGGCATATTTAAATGCTGACATGGGCGAAGGCTTTGGCACCTACAGAGTTGGCAACGATCATTTGTTGTTTAAAGTTGTTTCTTCCGCCAATATTGCCAGCGGATTCCATGCGGGTGACCCTTGGATCATGACAGAAACTTTGGAGCTGGCCAAAAAAAATAATGTCAGTATTGGGGCTCATCCATCGTTTCCCGATCTCCAAGGATTTGGTCGGCGGGTTATGCATATCCTGCCGCATGAACTCAAGGCAATGATTCTCTATCAAATTGGCGCATTAGATGGCATTGCCAGGGCGGCGGGTCTTAAAGTCACCCACACTAAGCCACATGGGGCTCTTAATAATATGGCATGTGAAGATTCCTCTGTCGCCAAGGTGGTTGCCGAAGCAATTCGAGATTATGATCGTAACATAATTCTTTTAGCCCCAGCTCTTTCTGAGTTGGCGAGAGCCGGCAAAGATGCGGGGCTACCAGTAGCCCTGGAAATATTTGCTGACCGTACTTATACAGATTCTGGCCATTTAGTGCCAAGAAGCCAAACCGGTGCTGTACTTGATGATCCTCAAGAGTGTGTAAACAATGTTACGCGCATGGTTGAAAAGGGAGGAATTGTCAGCATTAATGGCACCTTCCTGCCGACACAATTTCATAGTATTTGCGTTCATGGAGACAATCAACGAGCAGCTGACAGTGCCTCACAAGTCCGCAAAGCTCTCGAAGATCTTGGCTGTAAGATTGTAACCTTACCTGATCTGCTTGAGGAATTAATCTAATGCAGAATCAGCTTGCTATTTTAATTTTACGCAATAGCCACAAGCAGCAAATTCCTGGTAAATTTTCAGAACGACTGAATGAAGGAGATATTATTCGGATTGAACCCCCCGGTGGTGGGGGATATGGAACGACGCAGATTGAGAAAAAATGAAAAATCATAAGTAAATATCCCCTGGCAAAGCCGGGGGCTTTAATTGTGAACCGCTCAAAGCGGTGGGCTTAAACCATGGGCCGCCTGAAGGCGGCTGCAGCTATCTGAGCAGTTTCAATTGA
>JASFYS010000141.1:0-6388 GCA_045047095.1 Desulfuromusa sp.
GGCGTAGTGGTTTTTCAGGGGCGAAGGCCTACATATAGTAGGTCGAGATCCTGAAAAACCGCTGCAACACCGGAGGTCGGACTTTTTGCGACGCCATCAGTAATGGGAGTATTTAATGGTGCTGTTGGAAGTAGACTTATATAAAAACATCTACCTGCAAGCCAAAAATCCTATTTGTGTCCTTTCTCCTGAAGGCAAAATTCTACAGGTCAATCCTGCCCATAAAAAACTTTTTTCCTCAACAAAGTGTCTCCTGGTGGGAGATTCATTTTTTGGATGTATCAACGCCAACCAACGCTCCGACCTTTTGGATAAAATCCATAAAGGGGAAGAAATCCATCAAGAAACTGAGTTGGCAAAGCTCGATGGTAACATTCTACATGTGGATATTTCAGCATCTGGAATCAGAGATAAAATGGGGGAAATCTCTGCCATTATTGTTATTTCAAGAGATCAAACTCTGCGCCGTAAAAGCGATAATCAATTACTACGTTTCCACAATATGGTCGATCAATCCAACGATGCTTTTTTTATTATCGATGCCAAAACCAGCCAAATCATAGATCTCAACCTTAAAGCCAGCCAGCGTTGGGGCTATAGTCGCAAAGAGATGTTACAACTCAGCATTATTGATTTGAACCCAACCTATCAGGGGATTGAAGGCTGGACAACCCGGGTTGCCAATATGCGGAAAGACACGGCCTCCATCTTTGAAACAATTCATAAAACAGCAGAAGGTGAAACCTTTCCGGTCGAAATCAGCCATCAGTATATTAAAACCGAAGGGGATGATTACATTATTGCCGTTGTCCGTGACATCAGTAAACGGAAAAAGCTGGAAGGACAGCTCCGGCAGGCACAAAAGATGGAATCTCTTGGGACTTTAGCTGGCGGGATTGCCCACGATTTCAACAACATTTTGAGTGCCATTCTGGGCTACACTCAACTGGCTCAGCTCCATATTCCACAAGAGTCCAAAGCCTTGGATGCCTTGAGACAAGTCACCATAGGCGGACAGAGAGCAACTGAACTGGTCAAACAAATTCTCAGTTTCAGCCGCAAAACCGAATATCAGATGGCGCCTGTCGAAGTCCAGACAGTCATCACTGAGGCATTAAAGCTGTTGCGTCCATCGCTTCCAACCACCATTGATATCAGGCAGAATATTGATCAGAACTGCCCGGCAATTCTTGCCAACTCGGGACAAATCCATCAGATCATTATGAATCTCTGTACCAATGCTTATCACGCCATGCGCGAACAAAAAACCGGGGTGTTGGAAATTTCTCTCAATAAGATAGACCTTCAACCAGAGATGGCCATCCCGCAACTTGACCTGCAAGCCGGCGAATACCTGCAGCTACTCATCAGCGATACCGGGACCGGAATGGACAAAGCCACTTTGGAGAAAATTTTTGAACCTTATTTCACAACCAAAAAAACCGGTGAAGAAACCGGGCTTGGTTTAGCCGTTGCCCATGGGATAATTCGGGATTTTGGTGGACACATTGCAGTTTACAGTGAGCCTGGCAAAGGAACCTGTTTCAAAATATATTTACCAGTCCCGGAAGTGCTTCCAGAAGCTGAAGAGGAAAACGTTCCTGCTGAAATCCCAATGGGGACAGAACACCTTCTTGTTGTCGACGACGAGGAACCAATTTCCAATTTGCTTAAAGTCATGTTGGAACGCTATGGCTACCAAGTGACCAATACCATTGAAAGCCCAGAAGCGTTACAGATATTCACCCAGTCACCAGAGTTATTTGACCTGGTGATTACTGATTATGCCATGCCGAAGATGAATGGTATCGACCTGGCAACAGAACTTTTAAAAATCCGTTCGGGACTACCAATCCTGCTTTGCACCGGCTTCAATGACATTGGTAACACTGAAAAAGCGCTGCAAGTTGGTATCAAAGCCTGTATCAACAAACCCATGCAAGCCGACCAACTGGCTCTAATGGTGCGAAAAATTCTGGATAAAACTTGATGCCGTCGTAAAAAATCTGCACCACAGCATTATAGCTTTTTGTCGAGATATTAAAGATACAATATCAACAGACATCTTGAAGTACCGATCTTCCACCTCAATCCTTCTCCATGAGGGAGAAGCTGGCCGAAGGTCGGATGAGGGGGACAACCGTGCAAATACAGGTATCCCCCTGTCTTGTCTTTATCTCTGAGCGAGATAGATTTGACGAACTCCCCTGTAAATCAGTATTATGCTGTGTTTATATTTTTCTGGAGGGAACTTTCGTGTTCCGCACGTTTATTTTCTATTTATTTTTTTTTCCATGGACGCTGGTTGCAAGCTTGATAGCTCTTTGTATATCGCTATTTGGCCCGGATAAAACCCACTCTTTTGTCCGTTTCTGGGGACGCAGCTGTCTGTTTTTTGCTGGATTAAAAGTTCAAGTCTTGGGTGTCGAGAATATTCTCTATAATCGTCCGGCCATCTATATCTCCAATCACCAGAGTAATTTTGATATTCCGATTATCTATGCTGGATTACCGATTCAGTTTCGCTGGATGGCAAAACAAGAACTGTTCCGGATCCCTTTTTTTGGTCTGGCCATGAAACGTAGTGGTTTTATCTCAATTGATCGTTCAAACCGACGCACCACCATGCATAGTATCATTGCAGCGGCGCAGCGAATTAAAGAAGGAACATCAGTGATTATATTTCCCGAAGGAACCCGGACAACTGATGGACAGCTGCAAGAATTTAAAAAGGGAGCCCTGTTGATTGCGGTTAAAGCACAAGTGCCCGTCGTCCCAATCGCTATTCATGGCAGCTATCAAGTTCAGTCCAAAGGCCAGTGGAAAGTAGATAGCGGAGCGCTAACAATAGATTTTCTCCCGCCAATAACTACGGAGGGGCTAAAGAATACTGACCTCCAAACATTGACCAGCGAAGTTCATGATAAAATTACCAACAGCCTGCAAGGAGCAACGACACATGCCTGATAATCTTTCTGAGAAGCTACACTTACTTCCCTTCGGTGGCCTTGGCGAAATCGGTATGAATATGATGGGGATTGAATATGCCGGAAAAATTCTGCTGATCGATTGCGGGCTCATGTTTCCCGAAGCCTACATGTTCGGTATCGACCTGGTGCTGCCAGATGTCAGCGCCCTGGAAAACCGGACCGAAGATATTGTCGGGCTGGTTTTAACCCACGGCCATGAAGATCACATCGGGGCCATTCCCTTCCTCTGGCATCAGCTGGGTGAACCGGTTATTTACGGAACCTGCCTGACCCTTGGATTGCTGCGGAATAAATTGAAAGAGTTCGAACTGGACCATCAAGTCGAGTTGATACAGATTCAGCCACGTGAAAAGGTTGATCTATCCCCTTTTGAGGTTGAGCCCTATCGTGCGGCTCATTCAATTGTTGACGGGGTTGGATTCGCCATCCGCACCCCCGCCGGAGTGGTTATTCATACCGGAGATTTCAAAATTGACCAAACTCCGGTTGATGGTGAGAATACTGATCTGGCTCGTCTGGCGGAACATGGAGAAGCAGGAGTTCTGCTCCTGCTGGCCGACTCTACCAATGTCGAAAATGAGGGCTATACCCTCTCAGAACGCACCGTTGGTAAAGTTCTGGAGGAGATGATTCCCCAATGTCAACAGCGGGTCATTGTTGCCACCTTTTCGTCCAATATCCATCGCATCCAGCAAATTGCTGATGCGGCAAAAATGGCCGGCCGGAAAATAGTGATTAATGGTCGCAGTATGGTCAGCAATGTCGATATCGCCCGGCAGCTGGGCTACCTGACCATTGCGGATGAACAATTTATCGACCTCCGTGCCATGCGCGACTTACCACCAGAGCAGGTTTTGATTATTACCACTGGAAGCCAGGGAGAACCTCTGAGCGCATTGATGCGGATTGCCATGGGAGATCACAAGCAAATTGAACTGGATTCCGGTGATACGGTTATTCTGTCATCAAAATTTATTCCCGGGAATGAAAAAGCCATCAGCGATCTGATCAACAATTTATATCGCCGTGGAGCCGAAGTTTATTACGAAAAAACCAGTGAAATTCATGTCTCTGGACACGCCAGCCGCGAGGAATTGAAGTTGGTGCATAACTTGGTCAAACCCAAATATTTTGTCCCGGTGCACGGCGAGTATCGCCATCTGGTCAAACATAAACAGCTGGCTATCGAGATGGGGCTGCCAGAGGAGAACACCCTGGTTCTGGAAAACGGTCAAAAACTCTCCGTTGGAGCTGATGGTCTGAAACTTGAGGAACAGTTCGAAACGGGACGGGTCTTTGTCGATGGCAAAGGCGTTGGTGATGTCGGAAAAATGGAGATCCGGGATCGACGCCATCTTGCCAACCATGGGATGGTGATTTTGATGTTGGCAATTAATCAATCAACAGGAGAAATTGTCCAGGGTCCTGAAATTTTCACCAAGGGATTTGTTCCTGAAGAAAATGAGGAAAGCGACGCACTCCTTGCGGAGGCAAAGCAGGCCGTCTGTGATCTATTGAGTGAACATAGTCAAGAGATGCTCAGTGACTGGGAAGAATTGCGGGTTGAAGTGCGCAAAGTTCTGCGGCGTTGCTTTAACAAACGGATTGCTCGCAGACCCTTGATATTACCCCTGATTCTGGAGTTATAATCGCAGCAATCAGAGAACGAAAACCATGATCAATCGTACCCCTGATTGTTTACTGGTCGATAGCAGCAGAATCAGGTATTCTCCTCCAGTGATTGAATTCAGGATAGTCACCATTCAGCATAACTGTTAGTAAAACCGGGACTGTCCCCAGTTCTATCGGGGGCTGTCCCGGTTTTACGGGTTCAGTTCTATCGGGGGCTGTCCCGGTTTTACGGGTTTGAAGCTGTGTCGCACCGCAATAATAAATTCGTGACTGTCCCCAGAACCATCGGAGGCTGTCCCAAGAGTTTACGAACCATGAAACTGCAACGATTCGCACCGAAAAAGCCTGGGACAGCCCCCGTACGGGGTCAGTCTCACTTTTTCTGGATGGTGTTTCTTCGATAACGATTTTCATCAATTGAAAAGATAGAGAGCAATGAGCAAAGAAATCCTAGAAATCCCTACTGAAAATCGCATGCGCAAGGAAATCCTCGGCCTCGTTTGGCTGGCATTGGGGATATTCTTGTTGATCTGCCTTGGCAGCTACAGTAATGACGATCCCTCGTTCAATAATAATCTTCACCCTGATCGAATCAATAATCTGGTTGGTATCTTTGGTGCCCATCTGGCAGATCTCCTTTACCAGGCCTTTGGCTTAACGGCACTCCTTTGGCCGTTGGGTTGTCTGAATCTGGCCTGGCGCTGGTTGAAGTTTCGCGAAGTCCATTTCCGTATGGTCAGACTGATCGCATTTTTTCTGCTGCAGATAACTTTTGGTGGTCTGCTGGCGCTTAAATTTACCGCAGTACAACTGTTCAGCAGTCAGATCAATGAGGCTGGGGGCGCCATCGGTCGCGTCCTGGTTCAACTTCTTTCACGCTATCTCAATATTGGTGGCGCAGTCATTGTTCTGCTCGTTTTTTTCCTGGTCTCATTGATCCTGTCAACACGCTTTTCTCTGGTTCTATTTTTTGAGGGTATTCTGGAACGGTTCGGGCGGCGCATGAACCAGCGGAGTGAAGCTCGAAAATCTCGCAAAGAGCTCCGCAAGAAGGAAAAGAATCTCTTAGAAATTCATACCCCGACAATCATTCAGCCAGAACCTAAAAAACTGCTGGGAACACAACCAAAAAAAGGGAAGAAACAGAAAAAAACCACTGCTGAAGAGGATCAAGTGGCATTCTCCTTTCTGGAGCCAAGTGGCACTTACCATATGCCGGTCTCCTCTCTGCTCAATCATGATGGTGGTGATCCAAAACCAATAGACCGTGATAGTTTAACGATGGCAGCGCGGATGTTGGAGAAGAAACTTCTCGATTTCGGGGTTGAAGGTGATGTGGTGGAGGTTAAACCTGGTCCGGTCGTCACTATGTATGAATTTGCTCCAGCCCCCGGCGTCAAGGTCAATAAAATCTCCAACCTGCAAGATGATTTGGCGATGGCATTACAGGCCGTCTCAATCCGAATTGTCGCACCGATTCCCGGACGAGGTGTAGTGGGCATTGAAATTCCCAATAAAGATCGTGAGATCGTCTATCTGAAGGAAATTATTGAATCGGAAGCATTCCAGAAAACCAGCGGCAAGCTTCCAATGGCTCTGGGTAAAGATATTTTTGGTCAGGTTGTCGTTTCTGATCTCGCCAAAATGCCTCACCTGTTGGTTGCAGGTTCGACCGGTAGCGGAAAATCAGTATCGATCAACACCATCATTCTTTCATTACTTTATCGTGCCGCCCCTGAAGATGTCCGGCTGATCATGATTGATCC
>JASFYS010000142.1:0-7750 GCA_045047095.1 Desulfuromusa sp.
TCGACAAATAGCTACGGCTATTCGCTCTCAAACGATCGAAAATCTGCCCTCAACCTGTCAATTTTTCGTGACGATACGCAAAGTCCGACAACCTCCTAGTCAAGATTCATTGTATCTGTTTTCTGCAGAGCAAACCGGCGCAACCATTCCAGTGCCATTGTTGCACTCATACGTTGAATCTGGCTTCGATCTCCAGAGAACGAGTATCTTTTGACATGAATCCCGTCGCTACTTGCTAAAGAAATATAGACGGTGCCAACTGGCTTATCTTCAGTGCCACCATCAGGGCCGGCAATTCCGGTTATTGCCAGGGATAAATCAGTTCCTGTCGCATGTCGTAGTCCGCTAGCCATGGCGCGAGCACAGTTTTCACTGACAGCTCCGTGTTGCTGTAGTAACAGGGTTGGAACATTAAGCCAGTCTATTTTGGCAGAATCGGCATAGGTGACCCCGGCACGTTCCAGAAATGCTGAAGCCCCTGGTTGACTGGTGAGCATTGCCGTCAAGAGCCCACCAGTGCATGATTCCGCCAACGAGAGAGTTAACCCGGCACGCGTCAGTAATTTGCCAATATTTCCTTCTGGAGTTTCCCCGTTTTTGGCCATCAGGTAGTTACCCAGGTCTTTAAGCAGCAGAGCTTCAGCTTGGTCGAGACGAACATCTGCATCTTTTCCGTTGGCTTTTAATTTGACCAGAACCAATGGATAGTCAAGGGCAAAGGCGACATCAACTCCAACGGGCAGTTGTTGATATGGAATCATTTGATCGATCTTGGGTTCCGACAGACCAAATAATTTAAATGTTCGTTGTTGGCGCGGGTTTGCTTCCGGTATCTGCTGTTGTAAGATTGGCAGAACTGATGTCGTGAACATTGCCTGCATCTCTGTTGGGACTCCCGGCAAAAAGAACAGTTCGCAACCGCTGTGTTGTAAGCGGAATCCGGGAGCGGTACCACGCTGATTTGGAAGAGGCTGCGCCCACTGTGGTAGCAGTGCCTGCCTTTCGTTGTTTGGTTCCATCTGGTAGTTACGGCGTGCAAACCACTGCCGCACCATTTCCAGAGCTTCATCATTAATAACCAGTGGCTGTCCGAGGGCTCTTGCTGCCGCTCGCGCAGTTCGATCATCACTGGTTGGGCCTAACCCACCGGTCACAATGATGAATTGGACGTGACCGATCAGATATTGAAGTGCCGCAACAATCTCTTTTTCCTGATCGGGAACTGACAGGGAACAGCGGAGCCGGTAACCAAAGGTGGAGAGGATTCCAGCAATCGTTTTAGTATTGCTGTCGCTGATTTCTCCGCTCAGGAGTTCATCTCCGGTGGTGAGTATGGCAATATCGCAGGGGGACATATCGACTCCAGATTCAGCTGAACAGCCACAGGCAGATTCGTACAGCAATAGCGCCGTAAACACCAGCCACAACATCATCCAATGTCACCCCGAGACCATTTTTCATCTCCCGGTCGAACCAGTTGGCAGGGGGTGGTTTGACGATATCAAAAACCCGGAACCAGAAAAATCCAAGGATTGCTACTGGCCAGGAAAATGGGAGAAAGGCGGTGGTGATCAGATAACCGATCAGCTCATCGATGACGATGCGACCGTCATCGGCTTCATTATAATACTTTCCGGCCACATCACAGACCCAGAAACTTAAGAACAGAATGGCAGTCAGAGTGATAAGTTGCAGCGGCCAGGAGAAATTGGAGAGGTAGTAAAAGGCGGGGATTCCGGCCAATGTTCCAAAAGTTCCCGGCGCGATCGGTGCGTATCCCAATCCCCCATTACTAGAGAGAAACAGCACCAGTTTTCGGTAGTTCCATTTTTCTATTGAATCTTCTTCACTCATCACCATCCTCCTTGATCAACTCATCGAGTTGTTGGTAGGCGATATTTTCCACCTGTCGATAAATTTGTTGCAGTGTTTGCCCGCTTTTCTCTACCACTATCCGGCAATCATTATATTCGGGGGTCAAACGTAAGAACTTCTCACCGGAAAAAATCAATTTAACCTTAACTGCTCCCCACTCGGTTGCAACACTACCACTGCGCCGGTTGAGTTTGAACCGGTCACAACAACTGCGCCGGACACCGATGGCACTGCTCTCACGCATAATTAATTCTGCCAAACCGGCGGCCTGATCCGGCTGACAAACCACCGTAAGGAGCTGACCCGGGCGGTTTTTCTTCATCTGGAATGGAATATAACCGGCATCGAGCGCTCCGGCTGCAAATAATTGTTCAAGCAGGTATCCCAACTGCTCTGGAGTACTGTCATCAATATTTGTTTCCAGTACCTGGATTTGTTCTATTGCCGGCGTGGGGCTGAGATCTTCATAAAGGATCCCACGCAATAGATTGGGTCGATCTTCCAGCTTCCACCCCCCGACCCCGTAACCACTTTTCCCCAGATGGGCTGCCGGAAGCGGGCCGAACTCCGCCAACTCGGCAACAATGGTCGCTCCGGTGGGGGTCACCAGCTCCTGATTGCAACCGCTGTCATAAACTGGCTTCCCCTGCAGAATTTCCAGAGTTGCCGGAGCCGGGAGAGGGAGGGCTCCGTGGGCGCATTGGCTCATCCCATGAGATAACGGCAGAGAAGAGCAGAGTATTTTTTCGACTCCGAGCAGGTTCAAACCAATTGCGGTACCGACCAGATCGACAATCGCATCAACAGCTCCCACTTCGTGAAAATGGACCCGGTCAATATCGATGCCGTGAACTTTGGCTTCGGCTTCTCCCAATCGCCGAAAGAATTTCCGGGCGGTTTGTTGTACCGTTTGCTGCAGGGCACTTTCTGCCAACATTTTATCAATAGTGCTCCAGCTTCGATGGTGATGGGTTTCTTCACAATGAACTTGCACCCGACAGCCTTCGATCCCATGGCGTTGCTCGCGTTTGACTTCAAGCTGGTAACCAGAAATCGGCAATTTGAGTAGTTCTTGCTCCAGCTGTTGTTGTTTGACACCAAGATCCAGTAAAAGTCCGAGGAACATGTCGCCGGAAATGCCGGAGAAGGTGTCAAGATAGAGAGTTTTCATAAAGATCCTTTTGGGAGATAGGTTCAAGGATAACAGGTTCAAGGTAAAGACTTTGAATTTCCTTTTTCCTTTTTCCTTGAACCTTATTCCTATCTTTTATTAATCCGGTTGGCCGCAAATGCGGCACCGAAACCGTTGTCGATATTAACAACCGTAACTCCGCTGGCACAGGAGTTGAGCATCCCAAGCAGGGCGGCAATCCCGCCGAAAGAAGCACCATAGCCAACCGAGGTTGGTACTGCGATTACCGGCTTGGCGACCAGCCCGCCAACGACCGAGGGGAGCGCCCCTTCCATCCCGGCGATAACAATCAGTACCGCTGCTTGCTGCAGTAAATCCTGGCGAGCCAGGAGGCGATGAATTCCTGCAACACCGACATCAATTAGCTCTTCAACTTCGTTACCGAGCATCCGGGCGGTAATCACTGCTTCCCGGGCGACCGGAAGATCTGAAGTGCCGGCACAGATAACCAGAATCTTCCCTTGTCCGGTAATCTCTATTTTTTGTTGTACCAGACAGAAGGTTCGCGCATCGACATCGTACTCCCCTTTGTGGAACTGGTTGCACAGTGCGGTTCCTTTTTCACCATCCAGACGGGTGACTAGAATGTTGCGACCATGTTTTGCCATCGCCGAAAGGATAGTTCTCAGTTGTTCCAAACTCTTACTTTCGCCCAGAACAACTTCAGGGACCCCTTGGCGCAGTTCGCGGTGATGATCGATCTGGGCAATGCCGAGGTCTTCAAATGGAAGCTGCTTCAGCCGTTCGACACCATCGTCAACACTAATCTGGCCATCAGCCAGAGATTGTAGTAACCGCGCCAGTTCTTTATTATTCATAAAATATCCAAACTATTCAGGAGAACTGTCTCATTTTTGCTGATACATCAAGATTGGATTTAATTATAGCCCAAGATCAGCAGCAATTCCTTGCATTGCTTCCAAACTAAGATCGCAGAAATCTGATACTTGGATCCCGATCAACTCACATTCGGCAATAATTTCCCGGTTCGCCCCGGCAGCAAATTGTTTTTCCTTGTATCTTTTGCGGACCGATTTTGGTTTGACACTGCCCAGCTTTTTGTCCGGGTAAACCAGTGCTGCGGCAATGATTAATCCGGTGATGGTTTCTCCCGCAGCCAGAGCGTGGTGGAAGCGCTCATTCCGTTTATCGTCGTGGGCGAGTTCATTGTGCATCCGAATTGCCTCGAGAATTTCTTCAGCAACCCCTTCTTCACGCAGAATACGAACTGTTTCATGGGTGTGCCGGGCGGGATCATCCAATGTCAGTTCGACATCAAGATCGTGCAATAAGCCGGTGAGTCCCCAAAGATCTTCATCTTCAGAAAAATGACGCGCCAAAGCGCGCATGACCGCTTCGCTGGCCAGGGAATGTTTAATCAAATTAGGACTGTTTAGATATTGATTCAGGAGCTCCAGTGAACGCTCGCGGTTGATTCCGTAATCCATTTATTTCCCTTTCGTTGTATGATTCCGAGGATCATAGCAAAAAACTGTCCGTGACCAAAGTGGAGAGGTGGATATTTTCACAATTGACCCCTATCTTCCGATCAGGTTAGTTTTGATGAGTTAACCTTGTTTGTGAGTGTATCAAATTTTTCAAAGAAACTGTTTTGGAGATAAAAGTTTATGGATGAATTTGTAGAAGACGATTTACCGCTGAGTCGAACCAAAAAAAAACAGCAGGCAAAACAGATTGAGGAAATAGCAGAACACCTGATCGGGTTAACAGATAATCAGTTTTCCCAAATTGACCTTCCCGCTGCAATAGCTCGAGAGGCTGATTTGGCTCGCCTCACTAAGGGGCGCAGTTCACACCGCCGTCAATTGAAGCATCTGGCAGGAATGATACGTAAGTCAGAGGATGTTCTGGACAGCTTAGTGAGGCAAGTGGCTAATCTCGATCAAGTTTCGCGGGGGGAGAAAAAACAATTTCACCAGCTGGAAAAATTGCGCGATCGTCTTTGCGATGCGGACAGCTTTTCCGCTGCATTTGATGAAATGCTTGAGTTGGCACCGGGAATTGATCGTAAAACCATCTCCCGGCTGGCTCGATCGGTTCAACAACATGATGACCGCCGTGCGTATCGGGAGATCTTCCGACGCTTGCGGGATGAATTAGCTGAAGTGTAGTTTTGTTTTATCAATATAAATCAAGTTTGGGGCGGTGATGTCAAATACGAATGACCAAAGTTCTGTTGCTAGCCAGCAGGATAAAAAACTGGGAACCTTTGCCGGAGTTTTCACTCCAAGTGTCCTGACCATCCTGGGGATCATCCTGTTCATGCGCCTGGGTTATGTGGTGGGTGCAGGAGGAATAAAACAGGCGCTGCTGATTATTCTGATTGCGAATCTGATTTCAGTTTTGACCAGTATTTCCTTGTCTGCAATTGCCACCAACCTGACGGTACGAGGAGGTGGCGATTATTTTTTGATTTCCCGAACCCTGGGACTTGAATTTGGTGGTGCCATCGGGCTGGTTCTTTTTCTTGCGCAGTCGGTCTCGGTAGGATTTTATTGTATCGGATTTGGTGAGATTCTCGCCGGATTGTTGGGTGGGGGAGAAGGTACTGCTCAAATTATTGCTGTGATCGCGATCGGGGCATTATTTGTGCTTGCCTGGCAGGGTGCAGACTGGGCAACCCGGTTTCAATTTATTGTTATGGGGATTCTTATTCTGGCTCTCTTTTCCTTTTTTCTTGGTGGTTTGTTCCAGTGGAATGCCCAGGTTTTTAGTGAAAATTGGAATGCAGCAGCTTCAGATCAAGGTTTTTGGGTTCTGTTTGCAGTGTTCTTTCCGGCAGTGACTGGCTTCACTCAGGGGGTTAGCTTGTCGGGTGACTTGGAAGATCCGGGTAAAAGCCTGCCGTTAGGAACTTTTCTGGCTGTCGGCATATCAATACTGGTGTATTTCGGGGCGGCACTGGTTTTTGCAGGGGCACTCCCACAAAATATTCTATTCAACGATCTTGCTTCTATGGGGAGAGTTGCCTGGTTTCCTGTTTTGATTACTGCTGGGGTTTTTGCCGCAACTCTATCCTCAGCTATGGCGTCATTTCTTGGTGCTCCTCGCATTCTGCAAGCGCTGGCAGCTGACAAGATTTTCCCGCTACTGAATCCCTTTGCCAAGGGGGTTGGTACCGCAAATAACCCCCGTCGTGGGGTGGTGCTGGCTGCAGCAATTGCAATTTTAACTGTCAGTCTTGGCAACCTCAACCTGATTGCCAGCGTCGTGGCAATGTTCTTTCTGATCTCGTATGGATTGCTCAACTATGCGACTTATTTTGAAGCTCGTACTGCCAGCCCCTCCTTTCGACCCCGATTTAAATGGTTTCATAAACGGGTGAGCCTGGCTGGAGCACTGGTTTGCCTTGCAGTGATGCTCGCGATTGATTGGAAAGCCGGGGCCCTGGCCGTTGCCGTGCTGTTTATTCTGTATCACTATTTATTAAGAACCGCGCGACAGGAGCGTTGGGCTGACAGTCGCCGCTCATATCATTTGCAACAGGTTCGTGAGCATCTGCTTCAAGTATCCCAAGAACTGGAGCATCCCCGTGATTGGCGACCCCAAATTCTGATTTTTTCTGATGAACATGAGCAGCGTGGTCCATTGCTGAAGTTCGCGACCTGGCTGGAAGGCAATAGTGGCTTAACAACGTTAGTCAGGATGCTGACCGGAAAAGGGGTGCAGTTATATAAACAAAAAGAAGAAGCAGAAAAAGAGCTTTATGAGGACATTAGCGCAAGTGGAACCAAGACTTTCCCCCTGGTTGTTACTGCGCCCGATTTTGAAACCGGGAGTTCGGTGCTGCTCCAGTCTTTTGGGGTGGGTCCACTGCGTGCTAATACCATTCTGCTCAATCATCACAGTTTTTATCTGGAGAAATTTCTCAGCGGTAGTTTGAAGACTTATGGAAAAATTTTGCGGATGGCATTACGGCTTGACTATAACCTGGTTATTTTTGATGCAGATGAGCGGGAGTGGCAAGATCTTCAGGATCAACCCCCTGATCAGCGGCGGATTGACATTTGGTATGAGCGGGATATGGATGGTTCGCTGATGTTACTGCTTGGATATCTCATGACCCGCGATCCCTTCTGGTCTAATGCCACATTGCGAGTATTAGTGCCGGTGGAAGATAATAATCCCCAGGCAACCAAAGATGCCCTTCTGGAGGAGTTAGAGCAAGTTCGAATACCTGCTGAGGCGGTGGTGGTTGAAAATCGTGAAACTGAAACCATGATTGCCCATTCAAAAACAGCGAGTCTGGTTTTTCTGCCGATAGAATTAAAAGAGGGAAAAATCTTTGATAGTTGTGGAACTCAGGTTGACAATCTGCTGCAAAAATTGCCAATTGTAGCCATGGTTCTGGCTGCCCAGGATGTTCAATTGGATGCTGAGCCAGATGCCGGAATTGCCGGGGAACTGGCGGAAGCAGGAGATCTTCTTGCCGCTGCTGAACAGCGGGTTGAAGATGCCGAGTCAGAATTGGACAAGGTCAAGGCCACTTTTGAACAAGGCTTGAAAATGTTGCTTGCAGGCCGACAGGAAAATTTGCCTGAAGATGAGCTTGATGTTTTGCATCAGAAATTGGACGCCGCCAAGGCGGAACTGGATAAAGCAACCCGACGTTCAGCCAAAGCAGATGCCAAACTTGAGGATGCTCAAAACGCACTGGAACAA
>JASFYS010000143.1:0-24761 GCA_045047095.1 Desulfuromusa sp.
CTGCTACGTGGTAGTGGCCAGGCGGGTTTGGCAGCTATGCGTATCCATCTGGGTCTCTGGTGGAGGCCTCTCTTAGGCTGTAGCCGTGAACAGATTCTCGACTATGCCCGACATCACGAACTGACATGGGTTGAGGATGAAAGTAATAGCGATCCGGCGTTTTTACGGAATCAGTTGAGATCCAGGATAATTCCGCAACTGCTGAAAATTAATCCTAACTTTAATAAGCAGGTTGCTGGATTAACCCAGCAATTTCAACTTGAAGAAGATTACTGGCAAGAGCAGATTGAACAGCAGTTTGCGGAGCTGGTTGTGTCACGGGCTGATGGCCTTCGCTTGAGCCGAATAGCGCTTCTGACCATACATCCTGCGCTACGCATGCGAATTCTACGTGAGGCCTTAAGGCAGATTCGCGGCGATCTGCAGAGAATTGAAACTATCCATCTGCAAGCTATTGAGGGTCTGCTAACAGGTCAACGGAGTCAGGCGCAACTGGATTTACCGGAGTGCTGGGTTGCTCGCCGTTATGAGGCCATTTGGTTCCGGGATGTCGTTCCCGTTTTACCGGAGTCCTTTGACTTATTGCTGCCAATTCTAGGTGAAGTTGAGCTCCCTGATGGACGGATCATACGCAGTTCTTTACAAGATGAGCAGGAAGGGGAGTCGTCAAATGTTGCCGAATTCTCTTTTGCAGAATTGCCACCGCTATTGCAGGTGCGGAGCTGGCGACCGGGTGACAGGTTTGAGCCACAGGGGATGGTTGGCCATAAGCGGCTAAAGCGGTTTTTTATCGACAGTCGGGTTGAGCTTGAGGGGCGTTTACGTGTTCCTCTTCTGGTCGTTGATGAGAAAATATTGTGGGTCGTTGGGATGCGTCGTTCACGCCATGCTGTTGCCGGGCATGATAGTGGCAGAATCCTGCGTATAGAACTGTGTTAAGAAAGTAAAAATAAAGACAAAAAGCTTGTAGCACCAGGTTCTTTTATGGTAGCTTTCTCAGCTAGTTTTAATCAATCTTGTCGGTACCAAAACAAAATATATGAATCTTTAAAACAACTCCATAAGGGGGTCTTGTGAGCCAATTCCAAAAAAATTTAGCGCTGTGGCTGGTCATTTCTTTGCTGATGATCATGCTTTTCAATATGATGACTCAGAAAGATACTGAGCAGAAACGAATCAACTACACGGAGTTTCTCAGTGCGATTGATGATGGTCAAATCAGTAATATCACCTTCCAGGGAAATAAGGTTACGGGTATTTTTTCTGATGGCAGCAAGTTCCAGACCTATGCGCCGATGGATGAGCAACTTATCCCCGAGTTGAAGGAAAAAGGTGTCACCATTGAGGCAAAACCGCTTGATGATCAGGGCTTCTGGTTTACTCTGCTGATATCCTGGGGACCAATTCTGTTGTTGATTGCCGTTTGGATTTTCTTTATGCGCCAGATGCAGGGTGGTGGCGGCAAAGCAATGAGCTTTGGCAAAAGTAAGGCGAAGTTGCTGACTGATACACAGGGGCTGGTGACTTTTAAAGATGTCGCTGGGGTTGATGAGGCCAAGCAGGAGCTTGAAGAGGTTGTCGAATTCCTAAGAGACCCGAAGAAGTTTACCAAGCTGGGAGGGAAAATTCCCAAAGGGGTTTTGCTGGTTGGTGCTCCAGGAACCGGTAAAACTCTACTGGCCCGTTCTGTTGCTGGTGAAGCTGGGGTTCCCTTTTTTACTATTTCAGGTTCTGACTTTGTTGAAATGTTTGTCGGAGTTGGAGCCAGTCGGGTTCGGGATCTATTTCTGCAGGGCAAGAAAAATGCTCCCTGTATTATTTTTATTGATGAAATCGATGCTGTCGGTCGCCATCGTGGTGCGGGTCTTGGGGGTGGTCATGATGAGCGCGAGCAGACACTTAATCAGTTATTGGTCGAGATGGATGGCTTTGAATCAAACGAAGGTGTCATTCTGGTAGCAGCGACCAACCGCCCGGATGTTCTGGATCCGGCACTATTACGTCCAGGTCGTTTTGACCGCCAGGTGATGGTGCCACTTCCTGATATTAAGGGCCGGCATAAAATTCTCATTGTGCATTCACGTAAAGTCCCTATGGCTGATAATGTAAATCTTGAAGTTATTGCCAAGGCAACCCCTGGTTTTTCTGGTGCTGACCTGGCGAATCTGATTAACGAAGCGGCTTTGCTGGCTGCTCGTGCCAACAAAACAGAAGTTGATAAGGATGATTTTGAGGCCGCTAAAGATAAGGTTCTGATGGGTGCTGAGCGACGTTCACTGGTGATCACCGAAGAAGAGAAGAAGGTCACCGCTTATCACGAAGCTGGTCACGCGCTGGTCTCTCTGCTGACCCCGGGATCAGATCCAGTCCACAAGGTATCGATTATTCCACGTGGTCGCGCCATGGGTGTCACGATGTATCTTCCTACCGAAGAAAAATACAGTGAAACCGCCAAAGGATTGCATATCCGTATCCGTTCGTTGCTCGGTGGCCGAATTGCTGAGGAGGTAACCTTTGAATCGGTGACCAGTGGTGCCAGTAATGATCTCGAGCGTGTAACCGCTATTGCTCGTAAAATGGTTTGCGAATGGGGGATGAGCGAAAAGATCGGACCGATGGCCTTTGGTGAAAAAGAAGGTGGCGAGGTCTTTCTCGGTCGCGATATGGGACATATTAAAAACTATAGTGAAGCGACCGCTGTTGATATTGACAATGAAATTCGGAAAATAGTTAACGAAAATTACGAGTTGACGCAGACGTTGATTAAGAACCATCAGCAGCAGTTGATTGATTTAGCAGAATTGATATTGGAAAAAGAGACTCTGGAAAGTTCTGAAATTCTTGAAGTCGTTTTCCCTGATGGCCTTCCTGAGTATTTAGTCCCTAAAGTTGTAGCATCGGTGCAAGAAGAACCAAAGCAGGAAGACGACTTTAGTTTTGAGAGTGCTGCCGTTGACACAAATGTTGCAGATGAGCCAAAAAAAGAGGCAGATGAAGACATAAAAAAGGCTTCTGCAGAACTCGATGATACTGCCAGGGAGGAGACCCCTGAGTCGTGATATCCGCACGATCTCAGCGACTGTCTGGACGGGACTGTCAGCTTGATCTGACCCAGCCGTGCATTATGGGCGTTTTAAATATCACCCCGGACTCTTTTTCTGATGGTGGTCAATATTTAAATACTGAAGCGGCGGTGCGACAGGGCTTGGCTATGCAGCAAGATGGGGCGGATATTCTTGATATCGGTGGCGAAAGTACCAGGCCAGGCTCCCTCCCGGTTTCAGCTGAGGAAGAATTAGCCCGGGTGCTTCCGGTTATTAAGGGGCTACGGCGTAAAACTGATCTGCCTCTTTCTATTGATACCAGTAAAGCAGTTGTTGCCCGTGAGACAGTGGCTGCCGGGGTGAACTTTATTAACGATATCAGTGGGTTGAGTTTTGATCGGGATATGGTCTCTGCTGCTGCTGAGACTGGGGCTGGATTGTTTCTGATGCATACCAGTGGTCGACCTGAGGTGATGCAGCAGCTTACAGAGTACCGGGATCTGGTCGCTGAAATTATAGACAGTTTACGTCAGAGTATCGATCGGGCTCTTCTCGCTGGGATTGATCCTGGCAGGCTTGCTGTTGATCCGGGTATCGGTTTTGGTAAAAGTGTTCTCGGAAATCTTGCAATATTGCAGCACCTGAATGAGTTGCACCAACTTGATTGCCCTGTTCTGCTGGGAACCTCACGGAAAAGTTTTATCGGCAAGATTCTGAATCAGGATAATCCGAAAGAACGGCTTTTTGGAACTTTGGCGACGATTGCTTTGGGGGTAAGCCAGGGAGTTCAGATCTTTCGAGTTCATGATGTTCGCCCCGCTCGGGAAACAGCACTGGCTGCCTGGGCGATCAGGGAGCAGCAACTTCCTCAATTGATGGTTTGACCTGTTCAAGGTTTTTATAAAAGTGTTTATGATTATTTTACTATTTTAGACTATTGATCTTATCAACATAAACTTCGCACGGTGGCTGCAATGTTAGATGTCTTCACAAATATTCGTCTACTCGATATTCTGGACGTCAGTATTGTTGCTTTTATTATTTACCGAACCATTCTTCTTATCAAGGGAACCCGTGCGGTGCAAATGCTTCTTGGCCTCGCCGTTGTCCTCGCCGTTTACATGGCGTCGCGAGTTGGGGATCTACACACTCTCAACTGGTTTCTGAGCAATTTTCTCTCTTCAATTATCCTTGTCATTGTTGTCATTTTTCAAAACGATATCCGCCGTGCGTTGATGCATGTCGGGCGTAACCCCTTTTTAGGTGGGATGAATGCGGATGAAGAGTCCATCGTTATTGACGAGTTGGTTAAGGCCTGTGGTGCCTTGGGAAGTCGGAAAATTGGTGCATTGATTGCCATTGAGCGGGAAACTGGAATCAAGGACATCCTTGAATCGGGAACCTCTATTGATGCCCGTGTTTCTTGTGAATTAATCCGGGCAATCTTTATGCCTTCCTCTCCTATCCATGATGGGGCTCTGGTGATCCAGCAGGGTCGCCTGGCTTTGGCGGGATGTTTTTTACCATTGAGCCGGGGGCTTGATCTGACTAAAGATCTTGGGACGCGGCACCGCGCAGCGATTGGTTTAACCGAACTGGCTGATGCGGTGGCTATTATTGTCTCTGAAGAAACGGGCAATATTTCTGTAGCCGTCAATGGTGGAATGACCCGGAATCTTGATGCTGTCAGCCTGAAGAAAGTTCTTGGACGTTTACTGGAACCACGTACGGTTAAAATCAAAAAGCAAAAACTGAAAAAGAAGAAAGGGTAACCTGGATGTTCAAG
The DNA here is from genome assembly GCA_045047095.1 of Desulfuromusa sp. GTDB lineage: Bacteria > Desulfobacterota > Desulfuromonadia > Desulfuromonadales > Geopsychrobacteraceae > Desulfuromusa. Next base: position 4,831 of record JASFYS010000143.1, read on the forward strand.
TTGTTAACGGAAAATTGGACATTAAAATTAATCTCCCTGATTCTTGCGCTGCTGCTTTGGATGTTTATTATGGGTGAACGGCGCTTAGAGGTTGGCTATCGAGTTCCCCTTGAACTCCAAAATATCCCCAAGGAATTAATGGTTGCCAACGAGATTCCTAGCCAGGTGGATGTGCGGGTCAGTGGGCCGCGTACTTTACAGATGAAGGTGAGTCCAAACGATATCAGCATCATTGTCGATCTCACTGACCTTCGACCGGGACTGACGACGTTCAAGCGTTTGGAAGAGAGATTGAATTTGCCGAGTGGGTTGCGGGTGACTCGATTGTCGCCGTCCTTTATTGATCTCAAGCTGGAACGGATCAAGCAGAAGCTGGTGCCAATCAAGATTGCTCTCACGGGTGAACCCCTGTCCGGTTTCGAGGTTGCGAGCGTCAAAGTTGTTCCCGACGAGGTTCTCATCGAAGGGGCTGAAACTGAGCTCAAAAGCGTGAGTGAAGTGATAACCGAAGAGGTTGACCTGAATGGGGTTAATGAGGGGTTTTCTCTTATTGTTCCGTTAGTGTATCGGGGGAGTTATACCCATTTTAAAGATGAAAAAACAACTGAAGTACAAGTGGAAATAGAACCTGTGAAAACCTCGTCTCCAGAGGAGAACGAAGCCGTAGAGCAGCAGGACATCAATAAGAAAAAGGAAGGGGTTAACTGAAAATGGAAAAAAAATTATTTGGCACCGATGGCGTGAGAGGTGTTGCTAATATTGACCCGATGACCACAGAAATGGCGATGCAACTTGGGCGGGCCGCAGCCTTTGTTTTTAAAAGTGGGGGAAAACGGCGCCATCGTGTTGTCATTGGCAAGGATACCCGGCTGTCTGGTTATATGATCGAAAATGCACTGGTTGCCGGGATCTGCTCGATGGGGGTCGATGTGTTGATTGTCGGGCCGCTCCCGACCCCGGGAATTGCTTTTCTTACCTCTTCCATGCGAGCCGATGCCGGGGTGGTGATCAGTGCTTCGCATAATCCCTATCAGGATAATGGCATCAAATTCTTTTCCAATACCGGGTATAAACTGCAGGATGACCTTGAGTTGCAAATTGAAGACCTTATTATCAATCACCGCTTGGATGAATTGCGCCCTATTGCTGATGAAGTGGGAAAAGCTTACCGTATCTCTGATGCTATCGGACGCTATGTTGTTTTTCTTAAAAACACATTTCCGAAAGACCTTGACCTTGAGGGGCTGAGGATCGTTCTCGATTGTGCCCATGGGGCTGGTTATAAAGTTGCACCTGCGGTATTGACAGAACTGGGTGCTGAAGTTATTTCGATTGGCGTTGAGCCGAATGGAATGAATATAAACGAAGGCTGTGGCTCAATGCATCCAGAGGTTATGGCAGAGAAAGTGCGCGAATACCGGGCTGATTTGGGAATCGCTCTGGATGGTGATGCCGACCGGGTTATTTTTGTCGATGAAAAAGGGATTGAGGTCGATGGTGATCATATTATGGCTCTTTGTGGTACCGAGTTGATTAAAGCCGGGCAGCTAAAGAAAAAAACAGTTGTGGCGACAGTGATGAGCAATATGGGGCTTGATATCGCCATGAAAAAGGCTGGGGGTAAGGTGCTTCGGACAGCAGTTGGGGATCGCTATGTTGTTGAAGAGATGCTCAAGGGTGGTTATAATCTTGGTGGTGAGCAGTCGGGGCATATGATTTTTCTTGACCATAATACCACTGGTGACGGCATCCTTTCGGCTTTGCAGGTTCTGGCAATCATCAAGCGTAGCGGTGAAAAACTTTCCGAATTGGCTCGGGTGATGACATCGCTACCTCAGGTCTTGGTCAATGTGAAAGTTCGGAAAAAATCAGATCTAAATAAAATTAAACCGATAAAAGAAATTATGGATCAAGTTGAAGCTGAACTTGGTGGGAACGGACGTTTGTTAGTCCGCTATTCTGGTACAGAGGCCTTACTCAGAGTGATGATTGAAGGTGAAGATCAAAGCAGAATTGAGACCTTGGCTCAACAGGTCGCGGGAGCCGTACAAGAACATCTGGGAGCTTAAAACCTATCGTCAGGAGTATAGAAATTGGCAAAACTAAGTGTCAATGTTGATCATATAGCAACAATTCGCCAAGCCCGTGGTGGTTCCGAACCAGATCCTGTGGCTGCTGCTGTTTTTGCCGAACTTGCAGGTGCTGATGGAATCACCATTCATCTCAGGGAAGATCGGCGCCATATCCAGGATCGGGATGTAGAGATCTTGCGGCAGACAATAAAAACCCGGATGAATTTGGAAATGGCTCTGACTGATGAAATGGTGGGCATTGCGTTAAAAACTCTTCCCGATTCTGTCACCCTGGTCCCAGAAGGGCGCCATGAATTGACGACTGAAGGTGGTCTGGATGTCATTATGTTGCAAAGCACCCTGAAACAAAAGATTGCTTTGCTGCAGCAAGCGGGGATTATTGTCAGTTTATTCATTGAGCCTGATATCGAACAGATTAAAGCCACTCATAAAGTTGGCGCTGACTATATGGAAATCCATACCGGAATGTACTCTGAAGTACGGACTGAAAAGGAACAGCGTGAACAACTGGGGCGGATCGAGTTGGCGATTAGTGCTGCTCGCAGACTTGGTATCGGGATCAATGCTGGGCATGGGCTCGATTATCGTAATATTGCTCCGGTGGTTGCTCTCCCAGGAATTGAGGAGTTCAATATCGGTCACAGTATCATTTCACGGGCTTCTTTAGTGGGAATGGAAAGAGCAGTGCGGGAAATGTTGGAATTGACGAAAGGGTAGCGCTTGGCAATCATCGGGATCGGAACTGACTTGGTTTGCAGCGAACGGTTTCGAAAATTTCTTGATCCGGGTAACAAAGTGTTAGAACGGATTTTCAGTACTGAAGAACGGCGGTATTCGCTGAAAAAACGTGATCCAGTCCCGCACCTTGCTGCCCGTTTTGCTGCCAAGGAAGCTTTTTTAAAGGCCCTGGGAACTGGTTTACGGGACGGACTTGCCTGGCAGCAGGTGTGTGTGGTGCTTGATTCCCTGGGCTGTCCTTCCCTTTTAATTACGGGTCGTGCTGCCGAATTGATGGCGATACGTGGTGCCACCAAAGCTCACCTGAACTACTCTCACGATGGCGAATACGCTGTTGCTACAGTTATCCTGGAGGATTGATGCGACTTTGCAGTGCCAGTGAAGTGATGGCTCTCGACCGGCAGGCCATTGACCAGCTTGGGGTTCCTGGTGTGGTATTAATGGAGAATGCCGGTCGGGCTTGTAGCGACTTGTTTGCGGATAAGTTCAGTGAGCATTTTCCTGCTTCAGTTCTGGTTCTGGCGGGTCAAGGAAACAACGGTGGTGACGGCTATGTTATGGCTCGGATCCTTGCTGGGCGCGGTTGGAAGGTAACAACTCTGGTGCTTGGTCTGGAAAAGTCTATTTCCGGTGACGCCAAGGTCATGTTGAATATAGTTCGCAAGTTGGGACTTTCGATCAGTTTTGTTGAGGAAATTTCTGCTTTAAAGGATCACTTCACCGAAGCAGCACCAAATCTTATTGTCGATGCAATTTTTGGCACCGGGTTGAATTCTGATGTGCGTGGATTGCAGGCCGAAGCGATAACTCTTATCAATAAGTCATCTGCTTCGGTGTTTGCCGTGGATATTCCTTCAGGGGTTGATGGTTCCACGGGTCGGGTGTGTGGCAATGCCGTGAAGGCTGATCTGACTGTAACCTTTGACCACGCCAAGATTGGCCACGGTAGCCAGCCAGGGGCGATATACGCAGGGGATCTTGAAGTTGTTGATATTGGGATTCCGTTAGCTGGACGTCCAGACTTCTCCAGCAATGTCAGCCTTCTTGATGAATTTGACGTTCAGGCACTTCTTCCCGACCGCTCAGCTGTTGGCCATAAAGGAACATTTGGTCATCTCTTGGTGCTTGCCGGATCAGCTGGTAAAACTGGTGCGGCCGCGCTGGTTGGACACGCTGCAGTACGCAGCGGGTGTGGACTGGTGACCGTTGCTACCCCAGCGGCAGTCCATGATATTGTTGAGATTAAGCTGACTGAAGCGATGAGTTATCCACTTGTCGATCAGGATGGGCTGATTTCTTTACAAGCTCGACCGCAGATTGAACAATTATTAATTGGACGACAGGCTCTGGCTATCGGCCCCGGATTGGGGCAAAGTGCCGATCTGGGCACTCTGCTAGCGTCGCTGATCATTTCTGCTGCCGTACCGATGGTTATTGATGCTGATGGTCTAAACCTGTTGGCGGGACAACTGGAGTGCCTACAGGGGCGCAGTGACCAGCCGTTGATTTTGACGCCACATCCTGGTGAGATGGCTCGTCTCACAGGTTTGACAGTTAGCGAGATTGAAGCAAACCGATTTGAGGTTGCGCAGAATTTTGCTGCTAAATATAGTGTTGTTCTGGTGTTAAAAGGGGCACGTACTCTTATTGCCGCACCCGATGGCCGGGTCAATATCAACACCACCGGAAATAATGGTCTTGCTAGTGGTGGCAGTGGTGATGTGCTGACTGGATTGATCGGTGGTTTATTGGCTCAGGGTCTGGATGGTTTCTCCGCTGCAACTCTTGCTGTTTGGCTGCATGGCCGAGCCGCAGAGCTGGTAGCCGCTCTGCAGGGAACTGCCGGGATGGCTGCCTCTGATTTACTTCCTCAACTACCAGTTGCCCGACAGGGGTTACTAGAAGGAGTCTGCTAATGGTGACTGCACGAGACATTATGAATAAAGAGGTTGTTTCGGTTACTTTGGGAACCAGCCTGAAGGATTTGGCCAAGATATTTGTTGAAACTCGCTTCAGCAACCTGCCGGTTTTGGATGACGCTGGAAACCTGGTCGGGATTATTAGCGAGACAGATTTGATTGAACAGCACAAACCTCTCCATATCCCGACGGTTATGACCATATTTGATTGGGTTTTTACGGTCGGTAGTGAAAAACGCTTTCAGGAAGAGGTTGATCGGGTGACCGCAGCGACCGTCGGCGAGCTGTATCGCAAAGATCCGGTGACTTGCTCGCCTGATGCTACAGTTCGCGAACTGGCTGGATTGATGAGCCAGCATAAGGTTCATCTGTTGCCGGTTGTTGATGATGGCAAGATGATTGGTGTGTTGGCACGACTTGATTTGATTCGGGTGATGGAGAATTGATTTGAGTTTGTGGTCAGTCGTCAGTTGCGGAGAATCGCAGACACTGGAATTGGGAAAGAAACTGGGCCGGTTGTTACAGCAACCGGCTTTAATTCTATTGCAGGGTGATTTGGGAGCGGGAAAGACAGTTTTAGCGCGCGGGATTGCTCGTGGTTTGGGAGTTGATCCAAAAATTCCGATTACCAGCCCGACATTTACGCTGATGAATCATTATCAGGCGCGACTTGATCTCTATCACTTTGACCTGTATCGCCTATCTGATCCCGATGATTTGATTGAACTTGGTTTTGATGATTATGCTTTTGGTTCCGGGGTGGCTCTGGTCGAATGGCCGGAAAAGTTGAACAATCCCGAGACTCCTGGATTGTGGGTTAACTTGACACGTATCGATGCTGAGCGGCGCAAGATATTTTTTTCTCTTCGGGGTGTGGATAGGGAAGAGATGACTGTCGTTTTGCAGGAACTCTGTCAATAAAAATCAAGATAAGTGAGTTGTCTAAAGCAGAAGGGATGAAAACTGATGGGTAAAATTTTATTGTATGACACAACGTTGAGAGATGGGACTCAGGCTGAAGATATCTCCTTTCAGGTCGAGGACAAGGTGCGGATCGCCAAGCGGCTGGATGAGTTGGGAATCGATTATATTGAAGGGGGGTGGCCGGGATCGAACCCGAAAGATATCACCTTCTTTGATAAAATTCAGAATGAAACCCTGACTCACAGTAAAATTGCTGCCTTTGGTTCCACGCGGCGAGCCAGAGTTACTCCTGCGGAAGATAATAACATCCAGATGTTGATAGCGGCCAAACCGGATACGGTAACTATTTTTGGTAAAACCTGGGATTTTCATGTTCGTGAGGCTTTGCGGATATCTCTGGATCAAAACCTGGAGTTAATTAATGACTCTCTGGTTTACTTGAAAGAACGGGTCGGCGAGGTGATTTATGATGCCGAACATTTCTTTGATGGCTATAAGGCTGATCCCGAATATGCACTGAAAACTCTGCAAGCCGCAGCCGACGCCAACGTTGACTGTATTGTTCTCTGTGATACCAACGGTGGTACCTTGCCCCATGAATATCCTGCAATTATGGCCGCAGTACAGAAGGCAGTCTCTACACCAATCGGTATTCATGCCCACAATGATAGCGGCTGTGCGGTTGCAAACTCACTTATGGCGGTTAATTGTGGTGCCGTCCATGTCCAGGGAACTATTAATGGGTTTGGTGAGCGTTGTGGCAATGCTGATCTGTGCTCTATTATCCCATCACTAAATCTGAAGATGGGACAGGAATGTCTGGGTGAAGGGAAACTGACGACTCTGCAGAGTGCCTCGCGCTATATCTATGAACTTGCAAATCTGACACCAAACAAACACCAGCCTTACGTTGGTAACTCCGCTTTTGCCCATAAGGGCGGGGTTCATGTGTCAGCGATTCAGCGCCATCCCGAAACCTATGAACATATCCGTCCAGAACTGGTTGGTAACCGAACCCGGATCTTGGTGTCTGACCTGTCTGGCCGTTCAAATATCCTTGCTAAGGCTGAAGAATGTGGTATTGAGCTCGATAGTAAAGATCCGGTGACATTGGAAATCCTTGAAGATATTAAGGAGATGGAGAATCAGGGTTTTCAGTTCGAGGGAGCAGAAGCATCGTTTGAGCTATTGATGCTTAAAGCTATGGGGAAACTCAAACACTACTTTACAGTCACTGCCTTCCGGGTGATTGATACCTTGCGTGAGAGTGATCAGGAACCCGTCTCGGAAGCGACAATCAAGGTCAAAGTTGGTGGTAAAATCGAGCATACCGCCGCCGATGGTAATGGCCCGGTCAATGCTTTGGATTCTGCACTGCGTAAGGGGCTGATCAGTTTTTACCCGCAAATTGGTGATGTAAAATTACTTGATTACAAGGTGCGGGTTTTGCCAGCTAATCAGGGGACTGATTCTGTGATCAGGGTGCTGGTGGAGTCTGGCGATCATGAATCGCGTTGGGGGACAGTGGGTGTCAGTACTAATGTGATTGATGCTTCTTATCAGGCACTTGCTGATGCATTGATTTATAAACTGTATAAAGATGAGCAGTAATAATAAGTCTTTGTAATCGTTTAAAGCGGCTTTCCCCTGACAGGATGAGCCGCTTTTTTTGACGATTTTAGCGTCAAAAATATAACGATATAACAATTAATCGTCAAAAAAATGGCTAATGCTGTAGATCCCTTTATTCTCCGATTTTACAGTTAATGATTGGGGTGTAATAGCCTGTTTTAATTGTGAACAACAACTATAATGAGGTTATACGTCATAATTTACGTCAATAAATTGCCGATATCTTTGGGAGTTTATGGGTAAAATTTATCAATTTATTAGCAATTCCATCAGGATTACAAAATCCTGTTTTTTGTTAATGCATAACTTGCTGAAATGAAAAGAAGATTAAAAATTTCAAGAAATCTTCTTACCTCTTACTAGCGGGTTGGCACAACTCATGTATACATTACCAAGTAGGTTGACTTGGGAGCTGAGCTTCTAAATATCTGCTGTGGGGGTGTGAGATGAAATGTCCAAAGTGTAAGGGAAGGATGTATACTGAAAAATATTATGATTTTGTCAGAGAGTTTGATGCTTGGAAATGCAGTGCTTGCGGTGAAGTGATTGACCCGATTATTCTGGCCAACAGAGCTCGTCACAGTAGTACGAGTATTGGATAACTTACCTGGAAGAACATTTTTGTACTGAGGCCGAAGCTCTGACTTCGGCCTTTTTGTTGTTTAGGGGGGTGTTTTTAACAAAAAACCACATTCTAGAAAATTGTCGGGGTAAATTTAAAGCTGTTCTGGTGTGAAAGCAACAACTTCATCGATCTTTCCCTTGTCACAGAACAGCATTATTAAGCGATCAATGCCAAGTGCAATTCCTGCTGAGTCAGGGAGGGTTACCAACTCTTTAAGAAATGGATCCGGGGCTGGATAGGGAGCTTTGCCATTTTTACGTCGCTGTGATTCTTCTTTGGCAAACCGCTGTTGCTGTTCTGCCGGGTCGTTTAATTCAGAAAACGCATTGGCCAGTTCCAAGCCACCAATATACAATTCAAAGCGTTCTGCCACTCGAGGATCCGATGGTTTCTTTCTTGCTAAAGAAGCGTGATCACTAGGGTATTCCGTGAGGAAAACAGGTTGATTGGTGGGGAGATTCGGTTCAATTTCAAGAGCAATGACTGAGTCAAACCCATCTGTTGCCAGTGCGGTCTCCAGGGATATTGAGCTGAATTGAGAAAAGGCTTCCGCGATCGTTACGCGCGGCCAAGGGGGAGATAAGTCGATAGTCTGTCCTTGCCAACTTATCTGCTGACTCGAGCTTAAATGAAGAAAAAGCGCTTCGCAGTCGTGCATCAACTGATGGTAATCACAATGACTGCGATACCATTCCAACATACTGTATTCGGGTAAATGTGTTTTGCCCCGTTCTCCAGCACGCCAACAATGACAGATTTGAAATAATTTGTCATATCCTGCCGCCAATAACCGTTTCATGCAGAGTTCAGGAGATGTTTGCAAAAACCAATCTGTTGAGGGGACTGCTTCAATATGGAATTCTGGTGCATTGGCGGGAATTCGCTGCGGGGTTTCGATTTCGAGAAAATCCTGTTCAATAAAGAAAGCCCGGATCTGCTGGATGATCCGGGCTCTTTTTTCCAGAGTGGCTCGTTTACTAGAGAGTTGCCAGTTTGGTTCCATATTTCTATTCAATCAGATGCAGATGGCTAAGCAAAAAAATAGGTCTACAAGGCGTAGTGCTTTTTCAAGGGCGAAGGCATACGTTAGTCTATCGAGATCTTGAAAAAACGCTGAACGCAGCAGGCGGAGCTTTTTGCAACGCTATCATCATTCTTTGACGCGGGTCACATAATTTCCAGTGCGGGTATCAATCTGGATCAGGACTCCTTCATCGACAAAGGAAGGAACTTGCAGGGTATAGCCGGTTTCAACTGTTGCCGGTTTATTGTTGCCAGCCGCAGTATCTCCTTTGACCCATGGATCAGATTGGGTGACACGCAGGTTGACAAAAATCGGTAGAGTAATACCGATGGCACGTTCACCATACATCAAAATTTCGACATCCATATTATCAATCAGAAAATATTTATCATCCCCAAGAGTCGATTCGGTCAGAATCACTTGCTCGTAACTCTTTTTATCCATAAAGACATGACCGCTATCGTCCTGATAGAGATATTGCATGTCACGTTCTTCCAGACTGGCTGGTTCAAAAGATTCACCACTCCGGTAAGTCCGATCAAACAGTGATCCGGTAATCATGTTGCGGAGTTTACACTTATACAGTGATTGACCTTTTCCTGGCTTGGTAAAATCGTACTGAACGATGACGTGCGGCTCCCCATCAATCAGCAATTTAAGCCCTTTTTTTAAATCGGAACAACTGTACATATCAAACTCCTTTTTGAAGTGCTTGTTTTTAAAATTTGCAGGCGGCATTTAACCATAATCCCCCTGTGTTTGCCACCGGAAAAGCCCGACTAGCGTCTTGTCAGGTGGATTCCCGCGAGCATGCAGCGGATTGAGCCTCCGGCAAGTTCGATTGTCGGAACCGAGAGGGGAACAATTTTAGCTGATTTCTCAATGATATTCTTCTGCACTGGAGTCAAAGCTGCTGCTGCTCTTGAAGACATGGCTAGAATTCTGCGGTCGCCAGTAAAAAGTTCAATTGCATTCCCGGAAAATTCATCAATTTGATAATTACTGAGCTCGATAATGTCTCTTCCCATCCCTTGTAACCTCGAATGAATTTCATCCCGGCGCGGCTGGTCACGGACCATGTCGAAGCCAACCATGGCAAAATCGGTGCCAATACACATCATCACATTAGTATGGTAGATAAGGCGACCTTGGGAGTCTGCAGCGTCAAAGGCCATGGGTTCAAAATTGAAATGGGTGCAAAATCTTTCCAGAGCGATTGGATCAGCCCGATTTGAGCGGGCGGTATAGGCAACCCGGTCGATGTGATCGAGAACCATAGCTCCGGTACCTTCAAGAAATATGTCATCATATTCCAAACATGAATAGTCAATGATATCCTGGACTCGATATTCTGCTTTGAGAATTTCTAGAATATCATAGCGGCGTTCCCTCCTGCGACTGGGGGAATACATCGGGTAAACAGCAATGTGGCCACCGGGATGGGTAGAGAACCAATTATTCGGGAAAACGGAATCGGGGGTTTCTTTTTCACCACGATCCTCAAAAATATGGACTCGCACCCCATTTTTTTCAAGTTGTATTGCAGCCTCACTCACTTCTCTATAGGCATCCTCTGCCATTTGTTTGTGACTTCGGTTCCCATCCGTTCTTTGAAATGCATTATCTGAGGCTGTTTCCGGATTTGGGTGAAACCTGTGTGGGCGAATGACAACTACGGATCCCGGTGCCTGAATAGATTTTGATGCCAAAATAAATTCTCTCTTTTTAAATTGGTAAGCGAAATTTTCCCAAACTTTTAATTTTCTGGGATGTATAAAATTCCATCAAGATCAATAAGTTTGTCATGAATAAAAGAATTCGCATCATCTATGGCTTGATTGTAAATTTGGGCTCCGAGCTTTTTGATGAAAAATTCGACATGCATTTCAGCTTTTAATTCGCCAATTGTTTCTTCATGCTCATTTCTGAAATAAGATTGTACCTCTTCAATTACAATTTTCATCCGGCCTTCACTTAATTTAATTTTCACTATTTTTTCCCCGTATTTTATCGTTGTCACCCTGACAGACCTTTTTTTCTCAGAGTGGTGCGGCATGGCGAATTTTTTCTGATTGCTGCTGGCGTTGATGGTAGAGATAGAATGATTCCAGTATTTCTGCGGCCAATAACAAGCCGATGGCGATGGCAATGCCGGAAACGGGTGGTTGCCAGGCAACAAGAGGCCACCAGAGAAGCAGGAGAAATCCACTTTTCAGAAGGGTGGAACGTCCCAGTTGGCCGGTTTGATCAGCTCCAGCAAACCAGCCGCGCAGAAGGTTGGTCAGCCCGTAAAAAAATGGGAAAATAGCGCAAGCAGCCAGTGGTAATTGCAAATAGTGCCGCAGATCTGTTTCTATTCCGAGGAGTTGACCAAGAAAAAATTGATTCAGCGGCCCTGCGGTCAACAGAACCAAAAAACCGAGACAGAGGGAAATAGTGAAGCTAAAGCGGAGCAGGATGCGGTTATCTTCCATCGTTTTAACGAGGGTCAGATAGGCCTGTTGTAAGTTACGCATTGGCCCGGCCAGCAGGAATAGAAATCCACGGATCACCCCGAAGGCTGCCAGAGCCAGAGCACCATCATGCAGTCGACCGATAATTGAACTGATCAGCAACGGAATCGTCTGTTGCAGGCATGATGAGTATGCTAGAGGGAATGAGTAACGTAAAATTTCAGCTGTTGTCTTCTCAGAAACTCCTTCTTTAAATGGAATGTGGGTTTTCCACGCCAGCCAAGCAATAACCAGACTTTCAGTGACAACACAGCTGACCAGAGCAAAAGCCCCAAATTGGGCACCGTAAAACCATTTGTGTCCAACCAGGAGAAATACAAGCAGTGCTGCAACCCTGACTCCGGTAGCGAAGGAAACCAGACTGGTTCTCCGGGCGCGGATGATCAACCCCTGGCAGAAGCCACGAATGCCGGTGAAAAACGGGAGGAAGGCTAATATATACAGCGCTTTTTTTGCCTCTATGGCAACTTCAGCAGGGGTTCCAAGGATCTTAATCAGAACAAAATCACCCAGTGGGGTAAAAGCGATCAAAGACAGCATAATAGCAACATAAATTGCAACCAGGCCGATAAAAATCAACACACTGATCATCGATTTTCGACCGCGAACCATAGCAATGGTAATGGTGTGGTTCTGATAGGAGGGAGAAGCGATAAACAGGTGCACCACCAGCGCCACCGACATGCCCGCCAGTGCAATGATATAATCATCAAGACGAGCCAGAGCACCATTGATGATGGTATGGGAGATGCTCATTAGCTGGACATTGAGCACCAATGGGAAAAAGAAAAAAGCAATCTCTCGAGTGGTCAGACTCTTCTCAGTCAAAAGGGAACTCAGGGAAAAGTTGTAGCAGATCGGTCGATTGTTCGGCATAAAAATCAGTTGTTAGACCATCGGCATGTCCCATCCCGTAGGCACAGAAGCAAGTTGCTGCCCCCGCTTCACGACCTGAATAGATGTCGGTATGATGATCGCCAATCATAACCGCTTGTTTCGGGTCAGCGGACAACCCTTCCAGCGCCATCGTCACCGGAAGCGGATTTGGTTTTTTTTCTGCATAGCTGTCACCACCAACGATGATTTTAAAGTGCTTTGCCAGATTCAGTCCCTCAAGAAGCTTCAGCGTCAATTGATATGGCTTATTGGTGACGATGGCCATTTTTTCTGCAGGATGATAGCCCAGGAGTTCTTCAATCCCTGGGTAACAGCTGGTGTGGTCGAGTAGATGCTCATCGTATAACTGCATAAACCTGTCTCGGTGCACAGGTTGATAGAGATTTTCTCCTAACGCTCTTTTGACCAGAACACCAACTCCATCACCGACCATATTGGCCACCTGGTTTTCCAATAAGGGGGGACAGTCCAACTCAGCACGGAGAATATTAAGGGAAAGAGTGAGATCGGGAACCGAATCAACCAGAGTGCCATCAAGGTCAAAGAGGAAATAATTTATTTTTTTCATATCAACCCTTTTTTATACGAGCGCCAAAGATTGCAGTTCCGATCCTGACCAGGGTTGCCCCTTCTTCCACCGCGACTTCAAAATCGCCACTCATCCCCATTGAGAGTTCACCCATCTCAACACCGGGAAGTTGCAATCGGGAAATCTGTTCAGAAAGTTCGCGTAACTGTCTGAAGAAGGGTCGAACTTGCTCTGGATCATCAAAATGAGGTGGGAGGCACATCAGTCCTTTGATTTTCAGATTGGATAACGGGACAACCAATCGTACCAGACTTTCAAGATCTTCTGGAGTGCATCCTGACTTACTCGATTCATCTCCTACATTGACTTGCAGGAGGACATCTACAACTGCATCAATCTTTCCCCATTGATGATCAATTTCTGCAGCAAGAGAGAAACGGTCAACAGAGTGGATCATTACAACTTTACCACGCAGATATTTTACCTTGTTGCTCTGCAAGCCACCAATGAAGTGCCATTGGACTGGAGCTGTGACCTGTGGTTGTTTATCGCGAAATTCCTGGACATAACTTTCACCGAAGCGTTTTTGCCCGGCGCGGAAAGCTTCTTCAACCTGTTCGGCAGGTTTTATTTTGGAGACGGCAATCAGTTTGACGGTTTCCGGGTTGCGACCCGCTTTTCGACAGGCGTTGTTGATTCGGTTATTGATTTGTTCAAGGTTGGCGGCAATATCGTTCATAAGGTGTGCTCCACAAATTTCATATCAGCAGTGGGATCCCAAGTTCTTTCATGGCCAGGGTCAGCTTACACAAGGGCAGGCCGACGACATTGGTGTAGCTCCCTTCAATCCTGGCAACAAAACAAATTCCAAGTCCCTGGATTGCGTAAGCTCCGGCTTTATCGGCGGGCTCTCCCGTGGCAATGTAGCCTGTGATTTCTCTTTCTGTCAATTGACGAAACCAGACTTTGGTGCTCACTGCCTCGCTACGTTGTTTTCCGGTCTGCCGATCAATGACAGCATAGCCGGAAAGAACCTGGTGTTCTCGCCCGGAGAGTTGTTTCAACATGGCTGCAGCGTGGGCTTCGTCTTGTGGCTTGCCGAGAATCTGATTGTCACACAGAACGATAGTATCGCTACCGATAAACCAGCGACCCGAGATGTTTTTCCGGTTGGCCACCTCAGTTGCTTTGTCGAGACTTAAACGGACCACATGTTCTTCAGGAGTTTCTCCAGCGAGTACCTGCTCCTCCGTTTGGCTGGGGATGACCTGAAATTTGAGGCCGATCTGTTGTAATAATTCCCGTCTGCGTGGTGATGCTGATGCCAGAACCAGTTGATTTTCCATTATTTATCCTCCCGGTTGGCAGCGATAGGTTTCCACCACTGTGGCAGGGCAGTAAGAGCCCGTTCGGCCATGGCCAAACGACGGTCGGCACGTTTCATTTTACGCTTCAGCTCCAGGGGTGGGAAGAGGCCATAGTTAATATTCATCGGTTGAAAATTAGTCTCTTCAGCGGACGAAAGATGACCTAACAATGCACCAAGAGCCGTTTCTTTGGGAGGTGCAGAAATTGTGTCACCACGGAGTTGATATGCAGCAAAAATCCCTGCCAAAAAGCCACAGGCGGCCGATTCCACGTAGCCTTCAACCCCGCTCAACTGGCCGGCAGCATAGATGTACGGAGCTTGCTTGAACTGCAGCGATTTGGTCAGACAAACCGGAGCATTGATAAAAGTATTGCGATGCATACTGCCGAGGCGGGCAAAACGTACCTGCTCCAGTCCGGGAATGGTGCGGAATATTCTTTTTTGTTCCGGATAGGTCAAACGGGTCTGAAATCCAACCAGGTTAAACAGTGAGGCATGGCGGTTATCCTGCCGTAACTGCAGAACCGCATAAGGAATTTTTCCAGTTTTCGGATCGGGTAGTCCGACCGGTTTCATCGGCCCGAAAGAGAGGGTTTTCGAGCCACGGCTGGCCATCTCTTCGATCGGCATACAGCCTTCAAAATGGATCAGTTTTTCGAACTCGCGCCCGGAAACCTTGTCGGCAGCAACCAGTTCTTGCACAAAGCGGTAGTACTGCTCTTCATCCAACGGACAGTTGATATAATCATCACCACCTTTATCGTAGCGGGAAGCACGCCAGGCAATAGTAAAATCAATGGAATCCGCTTCGACAATCGGGGCAATGGCGTCATAAAAATAAAGATGCTCACTGCCAGTTAACTTTTCCAATGCGGAGGATAAGGGGGTTGATGTCAGTGGTCCGCTGGCCAGAATGGTTGTCCCTTGCACTGGCAGGTTAATAATCTCTTTACGAATCAATTCAATATTCGGTTCTGCGGCAATTTTTATGCTGATATAATTGGAAAATTCATCTCGATCAACAGCTAAAGCCCCACCAGCAGGGACCGCTGTCGCGTCAGCCGCCTCGATGAATAAGGAGCCACTGCGCCGCAGTTCCTCTTTCAGGCAACCGACAGCGTTGTTCATTCCGGCACCACGCAAGCTGTTGGAGCAGACCAGCTCAGCCAGACCTTCACTCTGATGTGCTGGAGAAAACTGCAGTGGTTTCATCTCGTACAGTTTAACCTGACAGCCTTCTTTTGCCGCCTGCCAGGCAGCTTCACATCCAGCCAACCCGGCACCGATAATTGTAATTTCCATTTGCTGATCCTTTGTGGGGGAGAACCTCTGTGCTCGTCCTGGGCAGGCACAGGGGTCTGCTCCTACACATAAACGCAAACCGGCCGAACCTGCATGGTTCGACCGATCAAGATCATACGATGTTATTAATCGTTCAGGTTGTTTTTTTAGTCACTTTTTTTGCCGCTACTTTTTTCTTTGCAGCAGGTTTCTTTTTTGTGACTGTCTTTTTAGCCGCCGCCTTTTTTACCGGTGGGATTAACTCTTTTTCCCAATTACATTCTTCCTGTGGACAGCGTTGTACTGTTCCCCAGCGTTTGGTGACTTTGATTTCAGTTAGGGGCCAGCCACATTTGGGGCAAGGTTCTTCCTTGGGTTCATTCCAGAGGGCATATTTACATTTTGGATAGCGGTTACAGGAGTAGAATATTTTTCCGTAACGGCTTTTCTTTTCCATCATCTCCCCTTCACCACATTCGGGACAGGTGATACCGAGGGATTTTGGTTTTTCCAATGGTTGAATATTTTTACATTTTGGATAGCCGCTGCAAGCGAGAAATTTTCCATAACGGCCAGTTTTTATCAGCATTGGTGAACCACATTTTTCACACTTTTCTTCCGATAAAACCGGTTCCTCAACCTCTTTGCCGTCCGCGTTTAATGGTTCAGTATGATGGCAGTCGGGAAACCCGGAGCAGGCGAGAAAACGACCTGAACGACCAAGCTTGATCACCAACTCCTTGCCACATTCAGGACAGGTTTTATCAGTTTTCTCAGTTGTAACATCCGCCTTACTGACTTCCTGATCTTTGCGGTGTAACAGGGCGATGAAGGGATCCCAGAACTGTTTAATCAATGGAATCCAGGCTAATTCACCACGCGAAACGGCATCCAGCTCCTCTTCCAGTCCGGCGGTAAAGTCGTAATCAACATATTGGCTGAAATGTTCCGTCAGCAGTTTTGTCACCACGCGCCCGGTATCTTCTGGATAGAAGATGCGTTTTTCCAAGCGGACATATTTTCTGGTGACAAGAGTATTCATGATGCTGGCGTAGGTGGAAGGGCGACCAATACCGTACTCTTCCAGTGTTTTGACCAAACTGGCTTCAGTAAAGCGGGGTGGTGGTTGGGTGAAATGTTGCTCGGGAGTCAGTTGTTCATTGCTGAGTTTTTCACCTTCGCTCAGTGGTGGCAGAAAACCCTCCTTATTCTCATCGTCACCGTTATCGGTTCCTTCGATATACAGAGCCATAAAGCCAGGAAAACGGATGACCTGACCGGTCGCCCGAAAACTGTAACGTTCACCAGCGGAAATATCGACCCGGGTCGCATCAAAAATTGCCTGGGTCATTTGTGAGGCAACGGTGCGCTTCCAGATCAACTCATAGAGACATTGTTGGTCTGAGCTTAAATATTGTTTCAGCTGTGCAGGGGTCCGGGAGACGGATGTCGGACGGATTGCCTCATGGGCCTCTTGGGCGTTTTTACTTTTATTTTTGAAGACGCGGGGTTTATCTAAAGCATAGCTTTCATTGTAAAGCTGGCAGATAACTTCGCGTGCCTCACCGGTTGCCAGCGTGGATAGCGCAACTGAGTCAGTTCGCATATAGGTAATCAAGCCATGAGTTCCATCTTCGACCTTAATCCCCTCATACAGCTTCTGGGCAACACTCATGGTCTTGCGTGCCGAAAAGCCCAGCTTGCGGCTAGCTTCCTGCTGTAAGGTACTGGTCGTGAAGGGTGGAGCTGGATTACGTTTACGTTCTTTCTTTTCCAGGGTTGTGACTTGGAATTGGACTTGCTGCAGCTCTGCAAGAATATCTTCAGCTTGCTTTTGGGTGTTGACCGCAAATTTTGTCAGTTTTTTGCCATCGCAAGAATGAAGTTTTGCCGTCAATTGAGTTTTGGCAAGATTAGCCAAAAGGGCTTCAATACTCCAATATTCACGTGGCGTAAAGGCATCAATTTCATCTTCACGTTCACAAACCAGGCGCAAAGCTACCGACTGAACCCGTCCGGCAGAGAGTCCATAACGAATTTTTTTCCAGAGGAAGGGCGACAGGTTGAAGCCAACCAGATAATCAAGCACCGAACGAGCCTGTTGAGCATCGACCATGTCACGCGCAATTGAGCGCGGATGAGCCATTGCCTCGGTAATTGCCTTCTGCGTGATCTCCTGGAAAGTTACCCTTTTGACGACTGGTTTTTTGCCATTTTCATCAATGCCGAGTGCTTCCAGAAGGTGCCAGGCAATCGCCTCTCCTTCACGGTCGAGGTCAGTTGCAAGGATTAATTCGTCACTTTTTGCGACTTCTTTTTTTAGCGCACTGATATGTTTTGCGCTATCCGGTAGAATTTGATAGTTGGGTTTGAAATTATCGCTGGTATCAACTGAACCTTGCTTGCTCGGCAGGGCGCGGACGTGCCCATAAGAGGCTAACACCTTATAACCTTTACCTAGAAATTTTTCGATAGTTTTTGCTTTCGCCGGTGATTCGACGATAACCAGTGATTGAGCCATCTGTTCCTCTATGGCCTCTTTCCTACTGAAACAGAAAGGGCTTCTGTAAAAAAGGTTGTGCTCATTGCACAACCCGATAATCTTAGTGGTAAATACGGTGCCAGTCGTTTTCCAAAAAGCAGTCTATCTCACGTAGCCAGAGGTTGTTTGAGTGTGACAAAAGAGTCAGAATCGTAATCAGTTTGATCTCTTGTTCGTTGATGGGATCTTCTGCTGAGCGCAGCGCCCGATCAATAATCTCTTCCTGAGCTTCATCGGAGAGTAATCCCATGGTTCGAACTTTGACCAGAAACCCCCTGGCTTCAGTTGTGAGCTGCTGTTGTTCCTGATCACTAAATGTTCGATACGTAGGTTGGTTCATGAGTGGAGCAACAGCTCCTGATTCAGTTTGAGGCTGCAGTGCAATGGTCTCCATCCAGGAGAAAGCATCATTGATCTCATCGGCTTCGAAGCCAACTGATATCAGTTCAGCCATCAGCTCCTGTTCGCTGATCGGCGTATCTTTTGCTCCCAGAACATATTGGGCGATCAGGTTGACAATCACCAAAACTCGTTCGCGCAAGGAACCTCCAAAATGGGCTTTAAGTTTACATTTGTTGCCGAATATAATTATTCCCCGGGAGCGTTTGTATCCCACCCCTGAGCTCTAGGTCGAGTAAAATAGCGGAAAGCTCCATAGGAGTCAAGCCGCATTCCCGGGCTATTTCATCACTATGTCGTGGTTCATGTCCCAATAGCTGAAAGACTTTCAGAGCCGGTTTATCTAGTTGTTCAGTGAAATTATTGTACTGTCCCTGTTCCTGTCTGGTCGGCTGATTTGGCCAGAGCACCTGAAGAATATCAGCAGCTTCAGTGACAAGCTGGGCTCCTTCTTTCAGCAGCTGATTGGTGCCTTTACTATTGGGATTTTGCAGTGCTCCCGGAATTGCAAATAATTCACGTCCCTGCTCCAGAGCAAAATCTCCGGTAATTAAAGAACCGCTTTTTTCTGCGGCTTCGACAATCAGCACCCCACGGCTGAGACCGCTGATGATTCGATTTCGACCAGGAAAATGTCCGGCAAGAGGAGGAGTTTCAGGTGGATATTCGGTGATAATGGCATTTGTTTGCTGGATTTCCTGAAATAATTTACTGTTTTCGGGTGGATAAACTCGGTCGATACCGCAACCGAGGACCGCAATTGTTGAACCTTTGGCATCGAGAGCCCCCCGATGTGCGGCGCTATCAACCCCGCGTGCCAGACCGCTGACAATGCAAAGATTGTGATGGGCAAGAGTTGTGGCGAGATTTCTGGTTAAAGCCAATCCAGCGCTGGTTGCCCGTCGCGAACCGACAATTGCAAAGCAGTCTTGTGTTGGCAACTTCCCACGGAGATAGAGGAGTGCCGGTGGATCATGGATTTCACGCAGCAAAGGGGGGTAATCATCATCCCAAAAACTGATAAGACGGACGTTTTGTGATTCTAATTTATGGCAGATCTGCTGGAACTTTTGATCGTTCTCGGTTGGAATCTTGTTGTACAGCTTTTCAGCCAGCCCTGCTTCACGCCAATGCTGTGGCGGCGCTTGAAGTGGAGCGGTAAAATTACCAAAATACTGATAGAGTTTAAAAAGAGCAGTTCGACCGAGGCCGGGTGTCAGATGTAGCCTGAGTAAGTCCTGTTGTTCAATGTTCATTTTCCCCTCCAAGGGACGCGGTATTTATTCTGCAAACAAAAAAGGATTGAAATAGCTCCAATCCTTTTTTGCCAAATATTGTTTTTAAAGAGCTTAGGAGTTGTACATAAATAAACTTTACAATTTTGCGATGTGCTCCATATTGCTCCAACACTCAAAAAAGGAGGTTGGTTTTTGTAGGAGCTGCCTC
>JASFYS010000144.1:0-15371 GCA_045047095.1 Desulfuromusa sp.
AAGCTAAACATGACTGATAAAATACTTTAATTATCCAGAAGATAGCAACCTTTAACCGGAGGTTGAAAAACGTTGATGGTTCCGATTAAAAGCGCAAAAGATCAAGCAAGTCTTTTCGGTCTAGGCGTTTTACCAGTTTTCCATCATCAGCCTGTACCAATTTGTTGGCTAAAGCGCGTCGACGACTGATCAACTTGTCAATTTTCTCTTCAAGGGTGCCGGTTGTGATGAGTTTAAAGACCTCCACCACACGGGTCTGGCCGATCCGGTGAACCCGCGAGGTCGCCTGGTCTTCCCGTGCGGCATTCCACCAGCGGTCATAATGAATCACACACTGAGCAGCAGTGAGGTCGATTCCGGTGCCGCCGGCGAGCAGGCTGGCACAGAAAACCTGACAGCTATCCTCATTCTGAAAGCGATCAATTTCCTGTTTCCTTTTCTTCAGGTTCATCCCGCCCCGCAGAGAGGCGATGCCGATTCCAAGCCCGCGCAGGTAGCTTTCTATCAGATCAAGCATTGCCGTATACTGACTGAACACCACCACCTTGTAGCCGCTCTCCTGGCACTCTTTGAGGAGTTCTTTGAGAAGTTCCCACTTGCCGGAACCATACTCCTCAGGGTCATTGCCACCAGAAATCAGGCAGGGGTGATCGCAGATCTGCTTGAGATAAGTGATCAGCGCCAAGACTTCCATATATGGAATGTCACTGCCTTCATCATTGAGCTGCTCAACCAGTTTTCGCCCCTGTCCAGAAAGAAACTCACGATAGAGGCTGACCTGGTCAGCGTGGAGTTCACAGCTGCGGCTATCTTCTATTATTTCAGGCAGTTCAGTCGCTACTTGTGATCTTAGCCGTCGCAGAAAGAAAGGAGATATCCGCTCCGCCAGCTCCCGGCTCCGTTCTTCCGACTGTTCTTCGACAATTGGAAGGGTAAAACGGCGCTGAAACGCCCGTTCCGACCCCAGGATTCCGGGCAGACAGATATCGAGCAGTGATTTAAGATCGTTTGGTGAGTTTTCCATAGGAGTGCCGGTCAACCCCAATTTGATACCAGCCTTGAGGCTGGCTGCCGCTCCATGAATCCGGGTCTTTCTGTTCTTGAGGTTTTGAATTTCGTCAAAGACAATCACTTCAAAGAAACATCCGCCAAGATCAGACTCGTCACGATTAACGATGCCGTAAGTGGTGAGGATAACCTTTTTCTCCATACATTGCTCAAGGTTACGGTCGTTGCCATGGTAAAGACCCCAACTGAGAGCGGGGTAAAACCGGTCAATTTTATCCGCCCAGTGATAAACCACCGAGGCCGGAGCTACCACCAGAAAAGAGGCCGCAGGGGTGAATCCGGCGACCATATCGAGCAGAGCTAAAGCCTGGTGGGTTTTACCCAACCCCATCTCATCGGCCAGAATCCCGCCAATCCCGTTAGCCAACAGTTGGACCAACCAGGCTACCCCGGTTTTCTGGTACTCCCTGAGATGATTTGAGGCCTTAACCTCAGGTAAAGTTTTCCACCTATCAAAGGCTGGCAGCCCTTGTCCATGATTCTGCTGCTCACCACCACTTCCACTCATGGTGCAATCGAGCCTGGAGATCAGCGTCATGACTTCCCAGCGTTGCAGCTTCAGCCCCTGCCTGCCGTCATCGTCCAGGTAGAGGCGATCCTCGCCAATATTATGCAGCCAGGAAAGAGAGGTCCCTTGTAATTTTAACCACTCCCTGCCGGGCAGATACTCCCAACCTTTCTTTCGAGCCTCAAGAATTTCTGTCAGATCAATATCCCGGCTACCCAAGCCGTAACTGGCCGCCAGATAGCACCAGTCATCGTCACTGCCCAGAAGTTCCAGATTGATTTTATCTGGTTTCTCCACCGGTATAAAATGCAGCAAATTCTGATCAGTTTCATTGTCGCTGTGGTTCAGGGCTTCCCGGTTTTCTTCGATGAAATCGGCAAAATTTGAGCCACTGACAGTAAACCCTTCTCGCTTTTTTTCGCGATCATCAGAATCGTCAAAGAGAGAGGGTTGATCCGGTGTTTGGGGAGGGCGCAGGTCGGCAGCAAAAGGGACAGGTGTTACCGGCAGAAATCCCCGGTCACGAAGATGGTAACAGGTTCCCCACCGCTGGGCGGCAAGCTCTTCCCGGCTGAAGACCTCACCAGACTCCAGCCGCAGCATGGCACGACAGCAGATAGCCGTAGAATCCTCATTGAATGAAGTCCGCCAGAAACTCCGGGCCGGGGGGAGAAACGGTTCGCCACCCTCTTGTTTTTTATTAAATGTCTCAAATAGACGGCAACCGTTGCTGCGGCCGGGCACAAGAGTGAAAGAACTGCCCGGGTCATTGCCACTCTTGATGGAGAAGGAGGATCCCAGGTTATCATCGGTCTGCATAACAAAAAAACTCTGTCCGGCACGGAGATAAAGTAGCCGTGCTAACCAGAACCATAGAGAATCATCCCGACTTAGACCATGGGTTGAATGGCCACGGGAAAACAGCTCTCTCTCCCCTTCACTCAGGGAAAGATTGACCAATTCGTCACCCAGTTGTTTAAGCCCTTCTGAACTCGGAGCAGATGCGATCTTTGCTGTGGCGCAAGGAGCAAAGCGGCCTTGTAGAAAAGTTGTTGCCAGTGGATCGATTGCTGCTGTCATCTCGATATCATGACCTGTAGCAGTTATTTTTCCCCGGTCTGATTCGATCTTGAAAGACAACTTACCCTCATGGAGAGAATCATGCTCATCATACAGATAGGTCGCAATATCAGACCAGAAGGAGTGTTCAAAGAAAAACGGGAGGGGTTGCAGCGTTTCTGATTCAGCCTCTTCCACTAACAGAGCAATTGCGACTGCAGCTAAATGGCTGCAATGGTTGCCGCCAGACTGTTTTCGGGAACAGCAGGTACAATAAAAGCGATCAATCTTGAAACTTCGAATGGTACCGGAGGTCCTGGTGAAGCTGATCATTGCCCTGCCCTGGGAGGTCTTGCCGTGAAACAAACCACCGCCGAAATTCCGGAAAAAAAGTGTTGTCGGCAATTCTTCTGCTAAAAGCATCCAACCTTTCTCCAAATCCACCTCTTTAAACCAGGGTCTAAGTGTATCTTTATAAGAAAAAGGTAACCACTTCATCGATCAATTATCCAACATAGAAGGGACAGAATATGATTGTGCAACCAGCGGACGTAACCGATAAAATACTTTAATTATCCGGAAGATAGCAATATGTAAGTTGTTCCTGCGATTCAAACTGCCGGAGAAAATCGGTTAACAAGCCTACAACAACCCCCGATCGGCCAGACTGACATACTCCCCGTTGCCAATAATAATATGATCCAGAACCCGCACCCCCATCAGCTCGCCGACCTGTTTGAGTCGCTCTGTTATTTCAATATCCTCACGGCTGGGAGTCGGGTCACCGGAAGGGTGATTGTGGACAAACAGAACAGCTGCTGCTGATTCTTTCAGAACCGGAGCAAACACTTCGCGGGGGTGGACGATACTGGCGCTGAGGCTGCCCTCAGAAATTTGCACCTCTTTGATCAGGCGATTTTTAGCATCAAGAAGAAGAGCGATGAAAACTTCTTTGCGATATTCACCCAGACGTTCGTGAAAATGGGAGAATATCTCCTGAGAGGAGCTGTAAGTTTGTCCGGCTTTTAAACGTGTATCGCTAAAACGACGGGCAATCTGGAACAGCGCCTGAATTTCTGCCGCTTTGGCTGGACCGATTCCCGCTTGTTGTCGAAGTTCGCTGATACTGGCAGCGGCCAGTTGGCGCAAAGAACCAAATCGACTTAACAGGCAGCGGGCTAGATCAACAGCACTGTTTTTACTGGCAGAATCTCCGGTGCGGATAATCAGCGCCAGTAACTCAGCATCGGTCAGCTTATCAGCCCCGGATGCCAGTAATTTTTCCCGTGGTCGCTCATCTGCAGGCCAATCTTTAATCCGTAGCATATTCCCCCTCCATTCAAGTATTAGTGAAGTGCTCCATTTTCAGCTAACAGGTCGGCAACTGCTTCAGCGAGTTTCTGATACCCCTGGGCATTAAGATGGATCGGATCACTTTTGTACTGGTTATCTGCCAACAACTCTTTGAGTGTTCCCTTTAATATGGGAATTTGTAATTCATCTGCCAATTCTTGATAGAGTTTAACCTCTTCAAGTCCAAAACCGAGCTGAGGCACGGCAATCATAACCACCTTAATCTCACGTTGATGTGCTGCCTCATACATGAGGCGTAGATTGGTTCTTAACTGCTGTCGATCAAGTTTGTGGATGATGTCATTGCCGCCATGACAGATTATCAATAGCTCGGGTTCATGTTTATCAAGTAACCCTGGCAACCGTTTGACCCCTTCTGCGCTGACTTCTCCAGAAATCCCGGCATTCACAACTTTGCGGCCAATAAGGCGATTCAACTGGGCAGGATAACTCAATTCCGGCCTTGCTCCGACACCTGAGGTCAAACTGTCGCCAAACGCTACAACGACATCGTTGGGGCGAAGAAAAGACAAGGGGCTCGTCCCTTTATCGCAAGCAACAAGCAGTAAAAATATGAGTAAACTACAGACCAGTGTCATAAATGATTTCATTACTTCATCTTTCTTATTTATCCAGGATTATGAATAACCTTCAACAAAAAAACGCCCAATTTCGGTAAAAACCTCATCACTACTTCCACGGACAACCCGGGCAGGGGGCAATGAGCGTAGAAACATTCGTCCATAGCCTCTTTTTACCACACGTGTGTCCAGAATCAAAACCACTCCCCGATCATTGCGGTGGCGGATCAAGCGTCCAAAACCCTGTTTAAAGCGGATGACTGCTTGAGGGACGGTATACTCCATAAACGGATCACCCCCCCGTAACTCGATTGCTTGGGCTCGAGCCTCCAATACCGGTTCAGTCGGCACCCGAAATGGTAAACGGGCAATAATGACCTGCTCCAATGAGCGCCCTGGCACATCGACACCCTCCCAGAAGGAATCGGTACCAAAGAGAATACTACTTTCATCTTCAGCAAAACGCTTCAGCAACCGATGTCGATTTTCTTCCCCCTGGCGTAAGCAACGTAACTGTTGTGCCTCAAGAATCGGCGCCAGCTCATCATGCACCTGGCGCAACAGAGCGTAGGAGGTAAATAGCACAAAACTGCGCCCCTGACTGCATAAAAGAGCCTTTTCTACAGCATCCCGAACCGCATCAGAAAATCCCGGCTTGCCCGGTTCTGGAAGATCAGTTGGCACGGCAACCAGAGCTTGTTGTTGGTAATTAAAGGGAGAATCGAGCGCCAGTTCAACCAGGCGTTGTGGCTCGACCCGGTCAAGGCCAACGCGGGAATGAAAATAGCCAAAAGCTCCAGCGACTGTCAGAGTTGCACTGGTCATGATCAAGCTGCGTAAGCGTTGATAAAGAGCTTGATTAAGACTTTCTGCAACTTCAAGGGGCGCTTGACAGAGGCTGGTAATCAACCCTTTTTTACGTCCAATCCGTCCTTCTCGAACTTCTATCCAGACGCAACTATTTTTTGCGACCGCCTGAAAAGAACCAAGATCTGCAGCGAGCCCTTCCAATCTCTCGGAAATCCCACGAAGATCGACCAATGGTGAATTCACTTTTTCAGCGACATTGTCGGGTAGATCTTCAGCAGCCCGTAGTAAACCGGTAATCCCTTGTGCTAACTCAAAACTGCCAATCCGTAACCGTTCAACCCGTCCACACAATTTTTTCCAGACCGGTGTTTGCATGAATTCTGGTAAGACCCGGTGTTTAAGTTCAAATTTTGCACTGACCGGCTTGCCAAGAAATTCGGGTAACTCTTCAGCAATGCTTTGAAATTCATCCAGAGACAGATCAAATAGCTGTTGGCGTTTGTTCAGTAGCGATTCGATCTCTCCATGCAGGGTTCGATAGAGTTCATCCAGAGAATCTGGTAACTCCTGTGACAATTTATCGAGAAGTTGCGGCAGTAAGCCCTGATTCAGTTTGCGCGGATGGCGTAGTCGGTTCAGAACGCGTGAAAAAGTAAATCTTGTCAGTTGTAAAGAAAAATAGCTGGTGGCGACATCTTCAAGATGATGAGCTTCATCCAGAATAACTCGCTCAAAGGGTGGCAATACGGCTGTTGCTGAATAGTTATCAGTCTGCTGCCGCAATGCCAGGTCAGAGAGTAAAAGAGCGTGGTTAACCACCAGGATATCAGCTCGCGCTGCTCGCCGTCTGGCCTTGTGAAAAAAACAACGGCGGTAATATTGACAGCGCACCCGGGCACATTGATCGGCCTCGCAACAAACTTCCTCCCAGGCCTGATAGCTGGGAATAAAAGAGAGCTCTTCTTTTGAACCGTCCCCGGTTGTTTCAGCCCATTGGAGCATCTGCTGTATTTCTTCAACCTGCTGCTGCTCAAATAACCCTAACTCACGTCCAGCAGTCTCACCCCGGCGCAGACAGAAATAATTACTGCGGCCTTTAACCAGAACCGCGTAGAACTCAATTCCGGTTGCTCTTTGCAAAAAAGGGAGATCTTTACGAATCAGTTGCTCCTGAAGATTGATTGTCCGGGTCGAAATTACCACCCGCTCCTGATTTGCCCGAGCCCAAAGTAACGCCGGAACCAGATAAGCGAGACTTTTTCCAGTACCGGTCCCCGCTTCAACAACCGCCAGCTGTCCCTTGTTAAAAGCATCAGCAACTGCAAAGGCCATGTGCAACTGTTCCGGGCGGTCTTCATAATCGGGAAGCTTTCCGGCAATCACGCCACCGGCACCCAGCAATCCGGCAATTTCATCAGGGTCAAGTTTCTTCGTATCTTTCTCGGCAAAGGCTTCAACAACCCGGTACAGATCATCCACAGCATTGGTTACAATATAAAAACCAACCCCTAATGATCCAAATTGTGCGGCAACTTCGAGATCGGCGCCAGATGGGTTCACGTTGCCGGAAGGGTGATTGTGGAGAACCACATCGCCATAGCTACACGTCTGGAGAATCGCAGGAACAGCACTCTCTGAGCCCCGGCCGAGAACTTCAACCTGGACTATTCGACGTTCAGCATTGGTCTGACCAAGAATAAATACTTCGTTCCCATCAGCCTCTTTGATGGCGTAGCGAAGCTGGTCAATACTGTCGGGAGAAATGAATTTAAACATGGTGGGGGATTATAGAGGAATAGAAGAAATAAAGGGTAAGGAAAATCTTGAATTCCGTTTTTGAACCACCATTTCCCGTATGAAGCAGCCGAAATGTAGCAGTTGATTTGAGAGGTAGAACGGCAAATATTTGAGCATAGCGAGTTTCTACCGTTCCTCAAATCAGCTGTGGAAGGGAGGAACCCCGTGGGGGCAAGAAGTTCGTCTGCCCTTTCTGCTTACTCTTTTGTGGCATAACTAAAGAGTAAAGTGGCGAGCGGATCGCAACCCCGTGACCCCTTTGATATTGCTGTTCATCAGTCCGCAGTTTTGCATCCGACCTCCTTCCGACAACGCCTCGCGGTTTTGCCCTTGCCTTCTGCTAGTTGTTAACGCCATACTCACAACAGGGTTTTCTGGCGGTGATCTTCCAACCGGGGACTTTCATCCCATGAGTTCATGTTCCTGCTGGGCGTACACCAGCAGGCTGCTGAAATCCCTTTCCGGCGGCGGTGGATACTAAATAGGAAAAATCTCAAAACATATTCAGCAAAGGATTTTTTCATAGACGATGAAAATATTTGAGTTGAAAAAGGGACTTGATGTCCCGGTGACGGGTGAACCGCGGCAGATAGTGGAAGATGCCGGGTCGGTGAAAAAGGTCGCGCTAATCGGTGATGACTACATCGGCATGAAACCGACCATGGCGGTCGCCGAGGGGGAGAGGGTAAAGACCGGCCAGCTCCTCTTTGTTGACAAGAAAACCAAGGGGATCAGGTATACATCCCCGGCGACCGGAACCGTTCTCTCAATCAATCGCGGCGCCAAAAGAAAGTTTGAATCGGTGGTTATCGAGATTGAAGAAGATGAGTATATCTCCTTCCTCAACCCTCAGGGAAAACCTGCCGAGGAGTATGAAAGCACGGAAATCCGCGCCATCCTTCAGGAGTCGGGAGTATGGAGCGCTTTCCGGACACGTCCCTTCGGCAAGGTCCCCGAACTCGCCTCAGCGCCTGCCTCCCTGTTCATCACCGCCATGGAGAGCCGCCCCCTTGGCGCCGACCCGGCTGTCATCATCGCCGCATACCAGGAGGACTTTTCCACCGGTCTCACCATTCTTGACCGAATGAATGATCAGCCGATATATCTCTGCCTCAGGGCCGGTTCGACGGTTGATCTCCAGCCGCCTTCAGGCATCGAGGTTGCGCAGTTTTCCGGGCCACACCCGGCAGGATTGCCCTCCACCCACATTCACCTGCTCGACCAGGCGTCAGAGACCCGTATCGTCTGGCATATCGACTATCAGGATGTTATTGCCATCGGTCATCTCTTTCAAACCGGCCACCTGCTGACGGAAAAAATCATTGCCCTTGGCGGTCCGGCGGTAAAAAATCCCCGGCTCATCAGAATCCGCATTGGCGCTGACATCGATGAGATATGCAGCGGCGAGCTGGTCACCACACCTGCCAGGGTCATCTCCGGATCGATCCTTGACGGCCGCGAGGTCAACGGCTATCACCGTTTTCTCGGAAGGTACCACCACCAGATAGCGGTACTCCATGAGGGCAGTGGTCGCGGTCTTTTCAGCTGGGTAAGCCTCGGAGCCCGCCGGTTTTCCATCCTTCCGGTCTTCAGCTCGGCACTGGACAGAGCACGAAAATTTGCGATGAACACCGCCCTCTGGGGGGGTAAACGGGTCATTTTCCCTCTGAACAGTTATGACCGGGTCATGCCGCTGGATATTATTCCACTCGCCCTGCTAAAAAGCATAGCCGTGGGTGACACCGAAAAGGCGCGTAATCTTGGTGCCCTGGAGCTGATCGAAGAAGATCTTGCCCTGCTCTCCTTTGTCTGCCCGGGAAAATGCGATTTCGGCCCCATGCTGCGCCGGGTCCTCACAGAAATAGAACTGGAGGGCTGAAGATGAAAATACTCGATACCTTCCTGCAGAAAATAGAACCGCTGTTTCGCAAGGGTGGCAAACTGGAAAAGTACTATCCGCTCTTTGAGGCCACCGATTCATTTCTGTTCGGGGCGAGCGGGACAACCGACACCGCCCCCCATGTCCGTGACGCCATCGACTTCAAACGCATCATGGTCATCGTGATCATCGCCCTTATCCCCTGCACCTTCATGGCCATGTGGAACACCGGCTATCAGACTAACCTCGCCCTCCAGTCCCTGAACATCATCTCTCCACCTGGATGGAGGGGGGAGATCATGGCCGTTATCGGCTGTTCACCGGAGAGCTTTATTGCCAACTTTGTCCACGGCGCCCTCTACTTCCTCCCCATCTATCTTGTCGTTATGGTCGTCGGCAGCGTCTGGGAAGGCCTGTTCAACCTTATCCGCGGTCATGAAATATCCGAGGCCTTTCTCGTCACCAGCCTGCTTTTCACCCTGACCCTGCCACCGACGATTCCTCTATGGCAAGCCGCGGTGGGTATCAGCTTTGGCGTCATCTTTGCCAAGGAGGTATTCGGCGGCGTCGGCTTGAATTTCATGAACCCTGCTCTTGCCGCCCGGGCCTTTATCTATTTCGCCTACCCCGCCCAGATGTCGGGAAATGAGGTATGGGTTGCCGTAGACGGCGTCACCTCCGCCACTCCCCTGGCCCAGATCGGTGAAGCCGTCTCGGCGAGCCAGGCCATGCAGAACGTTGATTTCACCTGGGTTCAGGCATTCATCGGTACCATTCCCGGCTCCATGGGAGAGACCTCGACCCTCGCCTGTCTCTTCGGCGCGCTACTTCTACTTATCACCGGCATCGCTTCCTGGCGGATAATGGCCTCGATGCTGATCGGCGGCGTGGTCTGCAGCCTGCTATTCTTTTTTCTGGCTGACCCGGCAAATCCGTTTAACGGTATTCCGGTTCATTACCAGATGGTTCTTGGCGGCTTTGCTTTTGGTCTGGTCTTTATGGCCACCGACCCGGTTTCAGCGGCGCATACACCACAGGGTCAGTGGATCTACGGCCTCCTCATCGGCGTTCTCGCCATCCTTATCCGAGTGGCGAACCCGGCATACCCGGAAGGAGTGATGCTGGCAATTCTGCTTGGAAACGTCTTCGCTCCGCTGTTTGACCACTTAGTCATCCAGGCTAACGTCAAGAGGAGAAAGCTGCGTCATGGCTGATATAACCGCCTATAAACCCTATTATTCGGTTCTGATCCTGGCCTTTTTCTGCTCGCTTCTGGTCGGCAGTGCGGCGGTGGGCCTCCGTCCGCTGCAGGAAAAAAACAAGCAGCAGGATCGGAGGAAGAATATTCTGATGGCTGCGGGACTCTACGACAGCACCAGGACCGTAGCGGATCTCTTCGGCAATATAGAGACCCGGATTGTCGACCTGAAAAGCGGCGCCTTCGTCTCTGCTGCCACCGTTTCCCCGGGGGGATTTGATCAGCTCAAGGCCGCCATGAGTGAGGAGTTGGGCCGGCCGCTTACAAAGGCTGAGGACATTGCGGGAATTCGCAGAATAGAGAAATACTCCCGTGTCTATCTGGTCACGGACGACGACACCGTGCGCCGGGTCATCCTGCCCATACGGGGCAAAGGACTCTGGTCCACTCTCTACGGCTATATTGCCATCGAGGGTGATATGAGCACCGTCAGTGGCATCTCCTTTTACGAGCACGGCGAAACGCCGGGTCTTGGCGGAGAGATAGAAAACCGCCGCTGGCAGTCGGGCTGGCAGGGCAAAAAAATCTACAACCAATCCAATGAAGAGGTTCTCGTCGTCGGCCAGAAAAAGAGCCAGGGGGAAACGATCCACCAGGTCGACGGCTTGTCGGGAGCGACACTCACAATCCGGGGCGTTGACGACATCATCACTTTCTGGTTCGGCGAGCATGGTTTTAAACCATTTCTGACCCGGCTGAGGGAAAATGGAGGAAGGATAGATGGCTGAAACCAATATTGAACTGCTGACAAATTCGATACTGAAACGCAACCCCATCGCCTTGCTGGTTCTGGGCATCTGCTCGGCTCTGGCAGTCACGGGACAGATGAAGACGGCGCTGGTAATGTCCATCTGCCTGACGCTGGTGACCGCCTTTTCCAGCCTCATCATCAGCATCGTCCGCTTCCAGATTCCCAACAGTGTCCGCATCGGCATCCAGATCACCATTATCGCTACCCTGGTTATCCTGGTGGATGAGATCCTTAAGGCCTTCTTTTTCGAACTCTCAAAACAGCTCTCTATCTTTGTCGGGCTGATCATCACCAACTGTATCGTCATGGGTCGGGCCGAAGGCTTCGCCATGAGCAACCCGCCCGTGGCCAGTTTCATGGACGGCATAGGCAACGGCCTGGGCTACAGTTTGATCCTGATGCTGGTCGCCTTTATTCGCGAGCTCTTCGGGGCCGGAACGCTGTTCGGCGTTGAGATCCTGCAACTGACCACCAATGGCGGCTGGTATATAAGAAATGGCATGCTGGTGCTGCCGGCCAGCGGTTTTTTCATCATCGCCACGATTATCTGGGTCATTCGGACCCTTGATCCGAAACAGCAGGAAAAGAAATGATGGGTCATCATTTTGATATAATTCTTCGCTCCATATTTCTGGAAAATCTGCCGCTGAGCTTTTTTCTGGGAATGTGCACCTTCCTCGCTATTTCAAAGCAGGTCAAGGCAGCCGTGGGATTGGGAAGCGCCGTGCTGGTGCTGCAGATTATCACCGTCCCCCTCAACAACCTCATTCTCAGCTATCTGCTCAAACCCGGTGCCTTTGCCTGGGCGGGCTTTGGCGACATCGACCTGACTTTCCTGGGTCTGCTCACCTATATCGCCATCATTGCCGCTACCGTCCAGATCCTGGAAATGGTTCTTGACCGCTTTGTACCGGCACTCTACAACACCCTGGGAATATTTCTGCCCCTGCTGACGGTCAACTGCGCCATCCTCGGCGCCTCTTTATTCATGGTGGAGCGTAATTATACTTTTACTGAAAGTATCGCTTACGGCATCGGTGCCGGTGGAGGGTTTTTTCTGGCCGTTGTTGCCCTGGCGGGCATCCGGGAAAAATTGGAATATGCCAACCCTCCTGCCGCGTTGCGAGGGCTGGGACTGACCTTTGTGTCGGTCGGGCTGATGGCCATGGCATTTATGGGACTCGCGGGCCTCTAACAGGGTGTTAAAAAACGTTTTCGAGGGCTTGAGTGCAAGGCGAAAATTGTCGAAAAAGCGCAGTTTTCACCCTGTAAATGACCGTTTTGAGACAATTTTAACGCAGCAATCGCAACGCAGATAGTTTTTCAACAGCCTCTGCTAATGGATGATGGAGAAACGGGATGAATGAAATAGTATTCGGTATCGGCTGTTTCCTTGTCATTCAATTTATTCTGGTAACATTTATAACCGTTGCCAAGAAAAAGCTTTTGCCCGAGGGTGAGATCACCATCAGCATCAACGAGAGTCAGGAGCTGACCACCTCCCCCGGCGGCAAGTTGCTGACCGCCCTTGCCGATCAACAAATATACCTCCCTTCGGCCTGCGGCGGCGGTGGTAGCTGTGCCCAGTGTCTGGTTACGGTCGAGTCCGGTGGCGGTGCCATTCTACCCACCGAAAGATCCAAGATAAACAACCGCGACGCCAGAAACGGCGTCCGCATGGCCTGTCAGGTTCCGGTCAAGCGCGATCTTAAAATCCAGGTCAACCCAGAGGTTCTGGAGACAAAAAAATGGTTATGCCGGGTCAAGTCAAACCGGAATGTGGCCACCTTTATCAAGGAGCTGGTTCTGAATGTGCCGGAGGGGGAAGATATCAATTTCAAATCAGGAGGGTACATCCAGATCGAGGTGCCATCGCACACCGTTTCCTACGCCAATTTTGAAATAGACGATCGCTTTCTCGCCGACTGGACAAAGTTCAGGATGTTCCAGTATAAATCCCACGTTTACACCCCGGTAACACGGGCCTATTCCATGGCCAATTATCCCGGCGAAAAGGGCGTTATCATGCTCAATGTCCGTATCGCTTCACCACCGCCTGGTGATAAGACCGCGGCACCGCCAGGCCAGGTATCATCCTATATCTTCAATCTCAAAAAGGGAGAGGAGGTCACCATCTCGGGTCCCTATGGTGATTTTTACCTGGAACAGAGCGACGCCGAGATGGTCTTCATCGGCGGCGGCGCCGGAATGGCCCCCCTGCGCAGCCATATTTTTGAACTTTTCAAGACCCTCAAAACCGGGCGCCGGGTCAGCTTCTGGTACGGCGGCAGAAGCGTGAAGGAGCTTTTCTACACCGAAGAGTTTGAGCAACTGGCCAGGGAGCATGAGAACTTCTCCTTTCATGTGGCGCTTTCAGAACCAGATCCGGAAGATAACTGGAGCGGTGCCACGGGCTTTGTCCACGATGTTCTCTACGATGACTATCTCAAGGATCACCCGGCGCCCGAGGACATCATCTATTATCTCTGCGGTCCGCCGATGATGGCTCAGGCTGTTTTGGCAATGCTGGATGAGCTCGGCGTGGAAAAAGAGAATATCCTCTTTGATGATTTTGGAGTGTGAGATAGAGATGACAACCCTTCTGGCAACCCTGACGCTTTCCTTCCTGATCTTTGCCGCGGCCGTGCTGGTTATCAATTTTTGCAAATCCAGACCGAAAAACGGCAAACACCAGCTCACCGGCATGTGCCACTGTAGCGGTTCCGCCAGTTGCTGCGACAAAAAGGGTCAGCGGAAGGTTGCTAAATAGTGTCTGGCCTGACCCGGTGGCTGTTTGTCCCAGTAGATCTTACAGCAGGAAGTTCAAACCGTAACTATTTCGACCTGCCCCCCCCCTCATCAAACCGTGCGTGCGGTTTTCCCGCATACTGCTTGCCTCGAAGGCTGTCCATGGGGATAGAGATGAGCCAACCCAACTGGGAACTTACGATCCTTGATTACTCAAACGCTGCTCCCTTGAACTGCCAGGGCGTACGAACACGCACCTAAGTATATGTCCCCCCGAATACTCGCTACAGTGCATTCAATTTTTCGGTCAAAATCGGAACCAACTGTTTCAAATCAGCAACTGCCAGAACATCGGCAACCTCACCAATCGGAGCATCTTTATCGGTATTAATTGCAAGAATAAATTCCGATTTTTTCATCCCGGCCAGATGCTGAATTGCCCCGGAGATCCCACAAGCGACATAGAGCTTCGGTGTGACCGTCTGTCCAGTGGTACCAACCTGACGGCTGGGATCAGCCCACTCGGCGTCAACCACCGGGCGACTGGCACCATATTCTCCTTTGAGAGCCTTGGCGAGATTTTCAATAATGGCCAGATTTTCTGGCTTGCCAATACCACGTCCAGCACTGACAATAATTTCGGCCTTGGATAGATCAACCCCGCCTGCTTCTGCTTCTTCATAACCGCCAAACTGAATATCTCCAGCAGCAGCAGCTTCAACCCTAATGACTTCAGGAGTTCCACTTGGATCTTCAGATGGAGTAAAAGCACCCCCCTGTAAAGTGACAACAGAGAGTGCTGTAGTCGCTTTCACCTGGCGCCGCAGTTTAGCATTGCAGGATGGAACCACCAGGTTACCATCCTTGATTTCGACCACTTCCGAAATCTGCGCTGCCTTCAGTGCCAGTGCAATCCGTGGAGCCAGATCCCAACCATAGGAAGAATGAGGCAAAACAACCATTTGTGGTTGTTCTTTTTCAATCACTTCCAACAGCAGTTGCTTGTGCTGACTCGGATTGAACTCACCCGCCTGACCGATATCTGCCAGATAGAGTTTGCCGTTGTAGCCCGGCAAAGCACTTTCAGAGCCAACCAGAAACATGGCGCTTTCCGCACCCAACTGGGAAGCAAAGTTAATTAATTCACTGCTGGTACCAAGTAGCTTGCCATCTCTATATTCTGCAACAAGTAATGTTTTCATCATCTTCTCCCAATGTGTCCTGTCTGGCGGCAACTGTTGCATTCAGCAAGGCGAGAAATGGCCAGATGCTAGGCGCGCGAATGCAGGACTAATTATTTTAATTCTAGTAAGTGCAACAACGCAGGTGGCCGTTTCTCGCCTTGCCCTACGGGAGCCACGCAAACACGACAATACGGCGTTGCAGCCCTTGACAATGGCGGGCCATTCTCTGCGGCCTGCGCCTTGTCTTGACGCTTTTGCGTGGCTCTGAATACAACTGTTGACGCCTGACAGGACACTAAGCCAGTGCCGTGGTTTTTTCTTTAAGAATCTGGATTAATTGATCAGCCAGATCGGCGGGATCACCCTCAAGAACCA
>JASFYS010000145.1:0-8246 GCA_045047095.1 Desulfuromusa sp.
ACCTACTATATGTAGGCCTTCGCCCCTGAAAAACCACTACGCCTTGTAGGACGAAATTTTTGCTTAGCCATCTTATTCTTTTTTGCGAGTGCATCATATTATGGGTCACCAGTAACATCGTTACTTTGGTCTGTTCTTGTAATTCCATCAGTTGCTGCTGTAACTGTTTACGAATCTTTTCGTCGAGGTTGCTTAGCGGTTCATCGAGGAGCAGAATCTTAGGCTCATTTGCCAGTGCACGTGCCAGAGCAACGCGCTGTTTCTGACCACCACTGAGCATTGATGGATATTTGTGTTGTTCATCTATTAAATTGACCAGAGAAAAGATAGTAATGACTTTTGTCGTTAACCGTCCGATTGTCAGCACCGCTGGCTCTAAGCCCATATTCCATATTTTGCAGCGCTGTCAGGTGGGGAAATAAAGCATAATCCTGAAAGACGAAGCCAATATCTCGTTTTTGCGGTTCTTGAGTGGTGACGCAACAATTGTTGAGGTAGATTTCACCATGATCCGGTTTTTGTAAACCGGCGATAATCGATAGAAGAGTGCTTTTCCCTTCGCCACTGGCTCCAACTAATACATGAAATTCACCTTGTTCAGCGCTAAAAGCCGTATGAGCCAAGATTAGAAGCAGCGTGATCATGAGTGGTAGAAGCTTATGCCTCACCTGTATACCTCTTCAACATTGATCGTAAGTTGTCCCTCCACAGCGAAATCAATGAGTACGTTCACAGTATAAATACCGTGACGATCTGCTTCATTCACTCGGCAAGTTGTTTCGCCAGTCTGGAATGTTCATTGATCAATTCAGGTAGATCCAGACCTGGAATCATCCCATCTTCAACCACCCATTTGCCTGCGACCATCACCCGGTCAGCTTTATGAGCCCCACAGAGAATCAGAGCAGCAAGAGGGTCTCCTGAACCGGAAAAACGTAATTCATCCAAAGTAAAAAGTGCCAGATCGGCTTGTTTGCCGGTATCGATAATACCAAGATCATCCCGCCCCAGACAACGAGCAGATCCCTGGGTTGCCCAGCGCAAAGTATCTTCATGACTTATCCGGCTGGAACCATATTTGAGCCGCTGTATCAGAAAGGCCTGGCGGACTTCCTGAATCATGTTGGAGCCATCATTGGATGCGGAACCGTCAACTCCCAAGCCTACAGGAGAGCCTGCTTTTTCCAGATCTAAGGTAGGACAAATTCCTGAAGCTAAAAGCATATTGGAGCTGGGGCAATGGCAAATACCTGTGCCGGCGGCACCTAGCCGGTCGATTTCTTCACTGTTAAAATGAATGCCGTGAGCCAGCCAGACATCTTCAGCCAGCCAGCCGACCTGCTCCAGATAATCGACAGGACGAGCCCCCATGGTCGCAAGGCAGAATTCAGTTTCATCATCGGTCTCTGCCAGGTGGGTATGGAGACGAACCCCATGTTTGCGCGCTAAGGCGGCAGTTTCAACCATTAATTCCCGGCTGACCGAAAACGGCGAACAGGGGGCCAGAGCCAGTTGAACCATCGCACCAGAACCATGCTGATGGTACTTCTGAATCAGCCTCTCGCTATCGGCAAGAATAGTCTCCTGATCTTGTACGACACTTTCAGGAGGCAATCCCCCATCCTTCACACTTAAACTCATGGAACCTCGGGTCAGCACGACTCTCATCCTAAGTTTTGCAGCTTCAGCTATCTGAATATCGATGGCTGACTCCAGGCTGGCGGGAAAAACATAATGGTGATCCGACGCGGTGGTGCAGCCGGAGAGCAACAGCTCTGCAAGGGCAAGGCGTGAGGAGAGGGCGATATGATCAGGGGTCAGCCCTGCCCAGACGGGATAGAGCGCTTTGAGCCAGGGGAATAGCTCCTGGTTCAGTGCCTGGGGAAATGCTCTGGTCAGGGTCTGATAGAAGTGATGATGACCATTGATCAGCCCCGGCAAAACCACATGGTTTCCTGCGTCAAAAACTGTATCGTAAGCAGTCGAAGGGGTGCCAGAAGTGGGAACAAGCTCAACAACAGTTGAATCCTGTACAACGATACCGCCACCTGCATCGGCTCCCTCCGGGGTAAATACCGCCAAAGGATTTTTAATCCATAAAGTCTTCATGCTTGTGTCTCCTTTATTTCCTTTTTACAGATTCCGAGAATTCTTCAATACATAGTACGAAGTGGAAGATAATTGTCAAACAATTAATTGTGAAGTTTCAAATAAAGTTGATATGGTGGTTGGGTTCAATTTTAAGTGCTGCAAAGTTTGTGCGGTTATCGGGAATCCTATCTACGTAGGATTGGTGCTATGCCATATCAATCTGACGCGAGAAAGTAAAACCATGACGACAGATTTTGAATATGTTGAGAATAAAATAACCTCTCTATTTAGTACAGACCCAGGTCTTTCAACAATATCTCTACGATCAACAATTGTTTTGCTTATTCACAATTATTTTATTGACATACAATTTTTTGTATTGTAGTGCTAGTATGTGGTAGAGAAAATATCTGAATCAGGTGCCACCAATCGATAGTGTAATGGTGAAGAGAGCTAGCCGTAGAAGCTTTCATACTCATCGCATGATATCAACTTAACCTTAACAGATCTAAATCTCACAAGGGAGGAAATTTCATGTCGTCTGCAATCAAAGAAGGCAGTTCGGATGCTGCAAAACGAAAGTATGACCTTATCTATGGACTAGAGGATAAGCCTGCTCCATTGCAAGCCACATATGGTGCAATACAGCATCTTCTGGCGATGTTTGTTGGGATTATTACGCCAGCAATTATCATTTCCGGGGTTCTCGGCCTCTCTGTCGAATATAGCAGCTTCCTGATCAGTATGGCCCTCTTTGCCTCCGGAGTCGGGACCTTCATTCAGGTCAGCCGCTTCGGCCCCCTTGGTTCCGGCCTCCTTTCCATCCAGGGAGTCAGCTTCACTTTTATCAGTACTATTATCGGTATCGGTTTGGCTGTCACCAATAGTGGTGGATCCATTGAAACGGCAATGGCTACTATCTTTGGTTGCACCTTTCTTGGCTCCTTTATCACCATGGGTGCCAGCCGATTACTCCCTTTCCTGCAAAAAGTAATTACCCCCGTAGTCAGTGGCGTGACGGTTCTCCTCATTGGCCTCACCCTGATCCAGGTGGGGATGGTTGACTTCTGCGGAGGTTTTGGGGCGAAGGGAACACCGGACTTTGGCTCGCTGCAAAATGTTGGGCTGGGAGCTTTGGTTATGACCATCATTATTGTTTTAAACCGCTCCAATAAACCTTTTGTCCGGATGGGATCAATCGTTATCGGACTTATCGTTGGCTACATTGTTGCATCTTTCATGGGATTGGTTGATTTCAGCAAGTTATCCGGGATCAGTGTTTTTTCCCTGCCGGTCCCCTTTAAGTTTGGTTTTTTTAAAATTGATTTCGGGCAAATGATTACGGTGAGTATCATTTATTTGCTGATTGTCATGGAAGCTATTGGCGACCTGACAGCGACGTCTATGCTTTCCGGCCAGCCGGTGGAGGGTGACGTTTATGTAAAGCGTGTATCTGGAGGAATTTTGGCCGATGGTGTTAATTCTGCTTTTGCCGCAGTTTTTTCAGCTTTTCCGCTGGCAACTTTCAGTCAGAATAACGGTGTCATCCAGCTTACCGGTGTCGCGTCCCGCCACATTGGCAAATACATTGCCGGAATCCTGGTACTGTTAAGTATCTTCCCGATACTGGGTGGAGTTGTTTCGATTATTCCCAAACCTGTTCTGGGTGGTGCCACCTTAATTCTTTTTGCTATGGTAGCCGCTGCGGGGGTTCGCATCATCACTTCTAAACCTCTTGGCCGTAAAGAGATGCTTATTCTCGCTATCGCGCTCGGCTCCGGTCTGGGAGCTCATTTTGTCCCCGAGGTGTTTTCTCACATGCCTGCATTTATCCAGGATATCGGCAAGTCTTCCATCGCAGTCGGCGGGCTGTCTGCTATTGCTGCCAATTTGATTTTGAGTTTTGGTGAAGAGGATACTAATAAAACTGATTCAATAGAGGTTGAATCTTCCGAGGGTTAACGCAGTTTTTTGGTGAACACTGTGTCAATTCAATTATCACTGTTCCACTCCAGAAAATTCAGTCACCGATCATGATTCTGGAAACTTACACGGTGTTCACCAAAGGTCAGCTTGGGCTGCACAGATTGTTGCCATTTTTTAGGGGATGGCAACAATTTTTCTGTCGATTGGGGTGTTTTGGGTTATTCCATGTTCGCCAAGGTTGAACAATACGAACTGCCTGAAACCTCAGATTCCGACTGAGAGTTATTTTTAAGAATTAAATAAGTGACCCGTATTCAGCCCTGATTTCGTCTAGGAAATCAGGGCTGAACAGGTTATAAGAGAAGGATTCTGCTCTATTTATCCGGTAAGAAGTTTCGCCAGCCGGGAATGCTCTTTTCTCAACTCGGTCAGGCCCAGTCCAAATGGGGGTGGAGCCGGACACCATATTTACGTGTTAAAATTGCAGTTTCAACCATCATCTCTCGGCTACCCGAAAACGGCGAACAGGATACCAGAACCAGTTGAGACAGAAATTTGCGGTGAGCTGAAAAACGTTTTCGAGGTAGCAGGTACAATTAAATTACAATTTGATACAGACAAGCAGGATAGAAATATGAACATGAAGGATTTTATCAAAAATCTTCCGAAAGCGGAACTCCACTTACACATTGAAGGTTCGTTTGAACCTGAATTGATGTTCAAAATTGCAGACAGAAACAGAATCAATATAAAGTATCAATCGGTTGATGAATTAAAAGCTGCGTACAATTTTAACAACCTTCAGGAGTTTTTGGATATCTATTACGCCGGGGCAAAAGTCCTTTTAGAAGAAGAAGACTTCTATGATTTAACCTTGGCATATTTTAAAAAAATAAATGAGCAGAATGTCCTGCACACTGAGATCATGTTTGATCCGCAAACACATACCGATAGAGGTGTCGATTTTGCAGTTGTTATTAATGGGATAGCGGCTGCTCAAGCTGAAGCAAAAGAAGAATTTGGGATTTCGTCGAAACTGATCATGAGTTTTTTAAGACATCTCGATGCACAGGCAGCCCACAATACATTACAGCAGTCCTTACCGTTCAAAAATCTGATTACAGCCGTTGGGCTCGATTCATCTGAGTTGGGAAATCCACCATCTAAATTTAAAGACGTTTTTGCCGCAGCAAAAAAAGTTGGCTACCTGGCCGTTGCACATGCCGGCGAAGAGGGGCCGGCAGAATATGTTTGGGAAGCAATAAATTTATTGAACGTTGATAGAATTGATCACGGAAATAATTCTCTGGATGATGATAAGCTGGTTGAAACACTTGTAGAAAACAAAACACCATTAACCGTGTGCCCACTCTCTAATATTAAACTGAGAAATGTTGATAAAATTGAAAATCACCCGATTAAAATCATGCTGGATAAGGGGCTGGTTGCAACGGTTAATTCTGATGATCCCGCTTATTTGGGGGGGTACATGAATGAGAACTATCAAGCTGTGACCGATGCGCTGAATTTAAGTAAGGAAGATTTGTATCTGCTCTCCTTAAATTCATTTCGTTCTGCATTTTTAGAAGCTAGGGAAAAGGCTGAGTTGATAAGTAAACTTGATCAGTTTTATGATAAAAATCGCTCCTGAGTGGTTAATTGTTGACGCAACAATCCTGCACTGAAGGTGTGGAGGGGGCGATCGCAATTATTATGAGCTACCCCAACCAAAAGGGCAAATTGGATAGTGACAGGTGGGGCAAAAGTGACACAGCCCGCCGTGGCCTGATTTTGCAATTTCCCGGGAACTGATCGCTTCTCCTGCCAACAGCCGGGGGAGAAAGATATCGAGAGCGGTTTTGTCGTAAAACAGTGCTGCAGCCGGGACGGCACAAACTGTTACCTCTCCGACTTTCCCGATGGTCAGATTGTTGCCCGGCTGAATTGGATTCCCCTGATGATGGAAGAGTACCCCCGCCTCTTTCATTGCAGCAACTGTCACATCATCCGGATCCACAGATGTTCCTCCCGAGACGAGAATCAATTCACTTTGTTTGGTAGCTTCCCTGATCGCCTGACTGATATCGGGCTTGCTGTCGGGAAGAATTCGCGAATATTTGATCTCAACGCCAAATCGTTTCATTTTTGCTGTCAATGTCGGGGTAAAAGCATCGGTGATCTTCCCGGTGTAAACCTCGTTGCCGGTTACAAGAATGGCAGCGGATCGAATGATAAAAGGCGTGACGCTGATCAGGGGTTGATCAAGCAAAGCGGCCATCTGATCAATAATTTCGCGTCGACAGGTCAGGGGGATGATTCGAAAAGCGGCAACCTGTTTATTGCTGGTCACCGGAAAATTATTATGAATGGTCGGCAGTGACGGAATTTCCAGAGCGTTGATTTGCTCCAGGCGATCTTTATCAACTTTAAAAATTCCCTTTGTTGTCGCAAAGAAACTCACTTTTCCTTCGCTGGGCTCATCGTCAAAGTGGATGTTTTCTCCGGCAATCTTGGGTGCCATAAGCAGAGCTGCGGTATCTTCGTGAACTTCATCGCCGTGATCTTCCCAGATATAAATATGGTTTTTACCGAGGCGTTGCAGAATACTGAGATCGCTTTCCTGAATGATATGGCCACGCTTGAAGGCAACCCCTTTAAAGTTATTGCTACGGCTGATCTCGGTGATGTCATAGCCCAGTTTTTTTCCAACGGCTTCCGACAGCGCTATTTTTTTCATTGTTATTTCCTGTTTGGATGGATTGCTGTTTATTTTGTGCTACCTACTACTGTGACTTTCTTGATATTTGCTCATCGCAACAGACTTTTATCAGTTTTTCGTAGGTTTCCGGAGCATCGATATCGACAAATTCATTTGCATCATCAAAGGGAACCCTCACAATCAGGTCGGCATGCTTTTGGATAACAACTTTACCCCCAACATCGCCCTGGAGAGTTTTCAGCTCGGGCAGGCATGCTTCAGGAAAGAATACTGGATTGCAGGGTGTTTTGCCGATAACCGGCATAACAATATTCTTTGGATGGTTGAGAAATTTCTTCGTCAGGGTGATAATCGTGGCCCTTCTCAGCAATGGCTGATCACCAACCAGAAACAAAGTTCCTTCGCCATCATCGCAGGTTTCAAGTCCAAGTCGAATTGTTCCCCCCTTGCCCTGTGATGGATGATCATTGTGACATAGAATCAGTGGAT
Source organism: Desulfuromusa sp. (assembly GCA_045047095.1). Taxonomy (GTDB): domain Bacteria; phylum Desulfobacterota; class Desulfuromonadia; order Desulfuromonadales; family Geopsychrobacteraceae; genus Desulfuromusa. The sequence continues at coordinate 7,226 of JASFYS010000145.1, forward strand.
ATTTTTGGGCGATCAGGCGGACCGGTTCATGTGAGTAGACCAGAACAACCTGATGGAACAGATTGAAGGGGAACTGGTCGAGTAAATGTTGAATAACCGGTTTCCCCTGCAGCGAGAGTAGCAGTTTGTTTGAACCAAAACGGCGTGACTGACCTGCTGCCATGATGACGGCATTAAGTTGCAGCATGGGTAACTCCTTGATGGAGACTACCAAAAATCGTTGTCATCGGGAGATTCTTTGCCAAAGCTCGCGCTTGAGCTAATTGTTGTTGAGATTCAACTTTATTGATGAGCAGCAGCAGTTGCCCGTGAGCATGTTGGAATAATCCATTTTTATGGCGAATCATCTTGAGTAGATGGTCACTGGTTAACATAGCTCCAGGCTTGCTGCCAACGAGTTGGCAGAAGAGTTCGACACGATAGACAAGATCCTCTGAAATTGTTTGATTCAGTGTTTGAATATCGACAATTCCAATCGTCTTGGTGGTCATCTCCGGGATGACTGGTTCCGTTTCCCTCCACCCTTTAAGTCTTTTCTGTGCTGCTCCGTCAGCTTCAATCAATATCAGGTCAAACAGCCCTTTACGCAACTGCAACGCTTCAATCGATACCCCCGTGACTTTGAGATCATCTCTCTTTCCTGTTGCGCAAAAATACACTCCAGGAAGTTGAGGTGAGGGCTCAAACAGAACGTTTCCACTTAAGTCGATTGCATCATACTGGGAAGCCTCTGGCATGAAGAGCTTGGTCGTTGTTGTGATAAGAACACTGTAACCACGGGCTTTGGCCTCGTTTGCCAGTCTGTAGAGGAGGGTTGTTTTCCCACCAGCGCCACAAATAGAAACCGTGTCGCCTTTTTTGAGGTTAAATGCATTTAAAAATGGGGTTTTCATCACAAAGTACAGGCTCGATAGTAAAATTACGGTTCTATCCACAATAAAAAGGTAAATCAACCTATGTGCCTTAAAATCAAAGAGAAATTTGTTTTTGACTAAAAGGCTCGATATGCAAAGCTTCAACT
>JASFYS010000146.1:0-10517 GCA_045047095.1 Desulfuromusa sp.
GTTATCCCTGTCGGACCAGGATTTCAAACTTCTTTCGCAACTGAAATCAAAAACAAAATTAAAATTAAAACCGGCACGGTTGGGTTAATCACCGAAGCAGCGCAAGCGGAGCAGATTATCGCAACCGGGCTTGCTGATGCGGTATTACTTGGGCGGGAGCTTTTGCGCGACCCCTACTGGCCATTACATGCGGCACAGGCTCTTAGTGAAGAAATATCCTGGCCGGTACAGTATGAACGCGCCAAAACCTGACCGGATAAATCACCGCCAAGGACGACTGAGATTATTATTTAGGATGTTGTTCAGACTGAATCAATAAACTTTTGAGCTGATCAATTTGCTCTGTCAATTGTTGATTCAGTTTTTTCAGTTGATCAAGCTCAAGAACCTGTTTCTGACCAGATTCACGTAATTTATTAATTTGAGATTTATACTGTCCAAGCTCAAGAGCCTGTTGCTGCTCAGCTTTACGTAATTGATCATTCTGAATTTTACGCTGATCAAGTTCCTGAGAATAGAGGATAATTGTGTCCGCTCGGGCAGCCCAGACACTGTTTGGGAAATCAACTACAAGCTTACGCAAACCATCAAGTCGATGGGTTTCCTGAAAATCTTCAAAAGCCAGACAGAAAATCTGCTGATCCTGCAACACTGCCTGCTTTGGTTGTGGGCTCAAAACTGCACAACCGGTAAGTACCAGGGATATCAGTAGAATAGAAACTAACTTCATCACTACTTTCGTCTCTCCAGCATATAATTACTACCTTCCTGGATTTTTAAATATTCTTTTACTCTGGCACAATCCTGACTAATAGCCAACCGTGACGGGTATTCATAGTGGTCGGAGGGGATAACCGCGATCGAAATGGTCATCAGAGGAAAGACACGCTTCACGCCATAACGATCCTCGCCTGCAAAAGAACCAATTTTCTGGTCTGCAGCGCTATAAAAAGTTGGCGCAAGTTTGTCAAACCCCTCAATAATCTTCTGTGCCAAAAGTTCACCGGATTCCAGACTGCTGACGACCACATAATCGTCACCACCGATATGTCCGACCAAATCATGTGCACTACCATACTCACCTATAACCTCTTTCAGCAGTTCACCAACCCTGGCAAGAACATCACTTCCAGCCTTATACCCGTAGCGATCGCTATAAACCTTAAAATTATCCAGATCGATATAGAGATGAGAAAATGGTTCCCGCCGGCCGATCCTCATTTCAATTTCCCGATCGATCGCCAGATTACCGGGCAATAGGGTGAGTGGATTGGCATCCAACTGTAACTGTTCAAGTTCACGGAGCTTCTGCCCCATCTGGATAAAATCATTGGCTAACTGGGCAAATTCATCGTCACCGGTCAAATTGGGTCGATGCTCAAACCTACCAGCAGATATTTTTCGGGTCGCCTCTTTAAGCGCTTTGACTGACCGGTGGATACTGAAAATAACTGTAAGAGAAACCGGTGCAGAGAGTAATATACCGATCAAGGTCAACAATACCGTCATCTGAAAGGCTTCCCCGGTATGTTGAGATAATTGAGCCAGTCCGGTATTAATATTCTGCTGTTGTTGTTGTCTGAAGTTTGCCAGATAATTCAGTAATTGAATCCGTAACGGGACAGTTATGTCATTGGAAATTTTCTGAGCTTGGGTCCAATCTTCCCAAAACAATGCCTCGGACAATTTATTATCGGCCTGACGATAACTTTCGACAATTTTGATAAGGTGTTTGATCTGTTCTGAGAGGGGAGGACGATTCAATGCAAGTGCGTAGCGAGTAAATTCATTATTACGATTGAGTCGCAACTCACTCAATGCTGGATCACGCAAAATCAGCAGTTGCTTTTCAATATTTTCCTGAGCCAGGAGATTCTGTTGCAGATCACGAACCAGCTCAAATGTGCGAAACTCAACATTAACCAGATGCTCAGTGTCGAGAGTTTGCTGGTGCAAGCGTGAAAGAGCAAAACCAACGGCCAAAAGACTGAAAATGACAACCACCAGATAACCGATGATTACTTTTTTTGTTACGGTTGAAAATAGACTTCGCATAGATATTGCCCACTCCGTTTGTTGGAGAGGTTGAGATAATACTAAAAAAAAAGTTATCTGTGGGAAATTTAATCTTACTATTATTCATTGCCAAAAATAAAAAAAGCACCCAAAAGGCGCTTTTAAACATAGAGTGCCAAACTGTTATATTCCCAGGTAAGCTTTTCTAACATCATCATTCGATAACAAATTGTCGGCAGAATCAACCAGGGTAATGCGACCATTCTCCATAACATAACCACGGTCTGCCAGCTTTAATGCTTGATTGGCATTTTGTTCAACCAGAAAGATCGTCGTATTACTCTCTTTGTTGATTTGACGAATGATTTCAAAAATCTGCTTGATAATCAACGGTGCTAACCCCAAAGAAGGTTCATCAAGCAGGAGAACGCGCGGTCTGGCCATCAGCGCTCTGGAAATTGCGAGCATCTGTTGCTCACCACCAGACAAGGTACCACCGAGCTGGCTATGACGTTTCTCCAGAATTGGAAACAGAGTCATAACATAGTTCATGTCCTGCTGAATCAAGCGCTTGTTCTTACGCAGAAAAGCACCCATCTCCAAGTTTTCCTGAACGGTTAAATCAGGAAAGATCCTTCGTCCCTCGGGAACTTGAACGATCCCCTTTTGGACTATTTTCTCGGCACCAAGCCCTTTGATTGAGTCGCCATCCAGAAGAATATCGCCGTAACGGGGTGGAGTGATTCCACAAATCGACATTAATGTTGTTGTCTTCCCTGCCCCATTAGCACCAATAAGAGCAACGATTTCACCCTCTGCTATGTCTATAGAAACATCTTTGAGAGCTTGGATATTCCCATAAAAAGTCTGAATATTTTGAATCTTAAGCATAAAAGCCTCGTTAATATTTAAGGTGGCTAAGCAAAAATTTTATCCAACAAGGCGGAGTGGTTTTCAGGGGCGAAGACATACATGAGTATGTTGAGATCCTGAAAATTCACGACAACACTGTAGGGCGATATTTTTGCAACGCCATCAAGCATCGGTCTCTTCTCCCAGATAAGCTTCAATAACCTTTGGATTATCCTTGATTTCCCGAGGAGCACCCTCGGCAATTTTCTTCCCATATTCCATCACGCAAATAGTGTTAGAGACATTCATAACCAATTTCATATCATGTTCAATCAATAGAATAGCGATCTTTTCTTCCACACTGATTTTCTCTATCAATAGTTCCAACTCGGTCGTTTCATGAGGATTCATCCCCGCAGCAGGCTCGTCCAACAACAACAGGAACGGTTCTGTTGCCATCGCCCGGGCAATTTCCAGGCGACGCTGTGCACCATAGGGAAGGTTCTTGGAAAATTCATTGGCAAAATCGGCAAGCCCGACCTTTTCAAGAAGATGATAACTTGTCTCAACAATCTGCTGTTCTTCATCACAAACTGATTTACCGCGAACGACTGCTTTAAAAATCCCTGAATTGGTCCGACAGTGACGACCAATCATCACGTTTTCAAGAACCGTCATATCAGGAAACAGACGAATATTCTGAAAGGTTCGCGCCAAACCCATTTCGGTCACTTTATTCGGCTTTAAACCATTCAAACGTCGCGTCTTCACCCCCTTTGGATGAAGCAAGATATCACCCTTAGTCGGTTTATAAATCCCGGTGATGCAATTAAAAAAAGTTGTTTTACCCGCACCATTCGGACCGATTAAAGCAGCAATATCACCTTCATAAACTTCGAGGGTTACGCTGTCGACAGCCCGTAGGCCGCCAAAATCCATGGTTAATCCCTTGACCTCAAGTAATTTATGTTTATTTTCAACCATTGTTGGCTTTATCCTTCAACCCTTTATATTGATACGTCTGTCGGAGATTACTGATAATCCCCTGAGGGCGGAAAATCATCATCAGCACCATTGCTGCACCAAATGCAAGCATCCGGTATTCAGAGAAAGCACGCATATATTCAGGCAGGAGTATCAGAAAAAAAGCACCAATAATTACCCCAAGAATTGAACCCATCCCGCCAAGAACAACAATCGACAGGATAATTGCCGATTCCATAAAAGTGAAGCTGGCAGGGTTAATAAACGTGGTTTTTGCGGCAAACATAACCCCCACCATTCCGGCCCAAAAAGCACCCAAAGCATAAGCCGACAGCTTGGTCCGGGCAATATCAATACCCATGGCAACACAGGCAATTTCGTCTTCGCGCATGGCAATCCAGGCACGACCGATGCGGCTATTCTTGAGACGATTGGTGACCAGAATAGTGAATATCACCATCCCAATCATAATGTAATAGATGTAAATAGTGGAATTTGCCAGGTTCAGATCCATGCCGAAGAAACCAGGCTTATCAATGTTGGCAATGCCACTGGGACCAAAAGACAGGCTGTCCCAGTTTTCCATAACAACCTTGAAAATCATCCCAAAGCCGAGGGTCACTATGGCTAGATAATCGCCCCGCAAACGGAGAATCGGGAACCCGAGGATAACCCCAAACAGACACCCGAGAAAGCCGCCAATCGGGAGAGTGATCCAGAAACCAAACCCAAAATGATGGTTCAGTAATGCGTAAGTATAAGCACCGACGCCGAAGAAAGCGACATAGCCAAGATCCAGCAATCCAGCCAGCCCAACAGTAATATTTAATCCAAGCCCTAAAACAACGTAGATTAATGCCGAAATCATGATGGTACTTTGGTAGGTATCAAAAACCAGTGGAAAAATCAGTGCTGCGACAAGGAGAACTCCCATGGCTCGATAACGAAACGACATATCCTCCAGGAGCAATTGCACTTTGCTACGGGTCTCTTCCCCCGCATCGGCAACCTGCTTCCTCACCTGTTGTCGCTCCAGCATAAAGCGCCAGAGGTATGAGAGGATAAAGGCCCCAAGTGCAACCCAGACAACATTCATCCAGCGCCAGATGACCACCTGATTCATAGTATTGACCTTAACCACCATCAGGGGAAAGGTCAGAAAGACAAACCAGAGGGAAATCAAAATTGATTTTTTAAAATTCTGCATCATGCCCAGCACCTTTAAACCTTCTGCTTCTGCGTCTTACCGAGAATTCCACCCGGACGCAGGATCAGGATGAGAACGAGCAAACCAAAGGTGAAAACATCCTCGTAATCACTAGAAATATAACCGGCAGCAAAGCTCTCTGCCCAACCAAGCACTAAACCACCAATAACCGCTCCGGGAATTGAACCAATGCCACCTAATACTGCGGCAGTGAAAGCTTTAACCCCGGCCAGGAACCCGATATAAAAATTTACCTGACCGATATAAGAGGCAACGAGAACCCCACCGATAGCGGCCAGAGCTGAACCAATAATAAAGGTCAGAGAAATGATTCGATCAACGTTGACCCCCACCAGTCGAGCCATGTTCATATCCTGTTGAGTTGCCCGCATCGCTTTACCAACTTTAGTTTTCTTGATTAACAGAGTCAGTAAAATCATCGTTATGACAGTTGTTATCAAGATTACCAGTTCTGGCGAACCAATAATATGGGCAACCGGTTCCATAAATTCAAAGTCAGGAATCAACCGGGGAAAGGGTAAAAAATCGGATGTTTGAGCCAGCAGGACGTAGTTCTGTAAAAAAATTGACATGCCGATAGCACTGATCAATGGTGACAACCGAGGTGCATTACGCAGCGGTCGGTAGGCAATCTTTTCCAGCGTATAGCCGTAAGCACAGGAGTAAATTATAGCGATAACAGCCGCCAGAATAAGAATTGAGACCCCGCTCATCCCGTAGATAGTACAAACCCCGGCAACAATCAGCGCAACAAATGCACCGATCATATAGATTTCCCCGTGGGCAAAATTGATCAACTGAATAATGCCATAGACCATGGTATATCCAAGGGCGATCAGGGCATAAATACTTCCCCGGGTTAAACCACCAAAAAAAAGTTCCAGAAAATATTCCATAAATTAAAACCGACTATTGTGGGAGCAAAGCAGAAGTGATTCAATTTTAACAAAGCTTCAGGGAACTGACAGTATGATCAGTTCCCTGAAGGGACTTCAAACAACGCAAAAGAATCAGCTCAGCACTGAAGCTTTTGGTAAACAATCTATTTAATCTCTGTAAATTTACCATTCTCAACTTTATAAACGGAAAAACCAACACCTTCAGCATCACCTTTACTGTCAAACTTGATCTTGCCGACCGGAGTCTCTACGTACTCCGTCCGCAGAGCCTTGGTGACAGCATCATAATCGGTGGAGCCAGCTTTTTCGATAGCATTCAACAGAGCGAGTGCAGCAGAGTACCCTTCCTGGAAGAAAGCACCAGGCTCAGCACCATACTCAGCTTTAAACTCTGCAGTAGCAGCAGCATTGAGGGGGATACTGGAAAGGTCTTGAGGCCCAGTGACATAGGCACCGTCAGCAGCATCGCCAGCAACTTTCAGGAAGCTATCATCCTTAACACCATCATCAGAGATAAAAATAGTCTTGAGACGCTTACGCTTCATTTGTGAGACCAATTTAGAAGCTTCGGGATGATACCCACCAAAAATCAGAGCATCTGCTCCATTTTTACGGACTTTCTGAACGATAGAAGAATAATCCATGGCACCCGGGGTAATCCCTTCGAACAGAACAACCTCAACTTTGTCGGACTCATCCAGGTATTTTTTGGCAAACTCGGCAAACCCTTTACCGTAATCGCCTTTGTCATGCAGAACGGCAACTTTTTTCACGCCCAGTTTATTGATGGCAAAATCAACAGCCATTTTTGCCTGCATATCATCAGAAGCGATAGTACGGAAGAAGTTTGGATAATCACCACTCTGGGTCAGTGCTGGATTGGTTGCAGATGGTGACATAACTGGAATTCTTGCGTCTTTGTAGATCCCTAGAGCAGACTTGGTTGCACCCGAACAAATATGGCCAAGAACAACGTCAGCACCATCAGTAACCAGTTTAGTTGCGGTGTTAGTAGCAATTTCCGGCTTACATTGGTCATCCTGAATCAGTAATTCTACTTGTTTGCCAAGAACTCCACCTTTAGCATTGATCTTCTTGACCACCAGTTGGGCAGCTTTCATGGCTGGAATACCGTAGGGAGCCAGGTCACCACTGTGAGGGCCAGCAACACCAAGCTTTATGGTATCAGCTGCAAAGCCGGTAACGGTCATGCTTAAGACAAGGGCTAAAGTAGAAATTAAAACGGTCATCTTTTTCATGCGTGTGCCTCCTGAAATTTTAGGTTGAGAAAATAAACAATGGTTTATCGAACTGATAGGTATAATTCAAACCACTGAAGTGGTCAAGAACAAACAGCGTCACAGCCCAACTTAGAGCGACAGCCAATCTTCACCGTGTCTGAGATTAAGATCAGTTGAACATATTTTTCAAGAATTCACAGTTTTTTTCATTTCAGCAATCATTGTAGAAATTTTAGACTTGCCAGCAACCAGCCGGGCAAGTTTCTGAAGGTCAATATAGTATTTTTCCAAATCTGCGGCATTCAGATCTGGACCCACTGCAGCAAAAGCCTTTTCAACCTGCGTCACCCCAAATTTACCAATATGATTTCCAGCGATGGTTTTAAAAACCGCTAAAGTATGCTCTCGACTACGTTCCAGGCTCTGTTCTTGCGACCTGATAGCTGTTTCTTCACGCTTGCGCCGCTCTTCCAATAGCAACTTACGTGCTCGTTGCCAGATTGGTCCCAAGTTAGCAGAACCCATCAGATCCGCTAAAATAATTTCATCAGCACCGCGAATTTCCAATACATCCAGTCGAGCACCGGGTAAACACGCCACAGATTTTGAAATATCAGCCGAGGGTTCCAGTTCTGTTGTCCCCTCATGGAAAAATCCCAGAGCAAAGCCTTGGTCATAAAAAATCAGTACAGTCTGTTCCTCAGCGTAAATCCGCAGACAGACCGTAAGCCCTGCGCTCTTGATTCTTTCCAACTGCTGCCGGACATCTAAGCTATTCAGATCCTGACTTTTTTGCAGATAACGACCATGCAAAAGGGCATGCACACTCAAAACCAGATCTGATGATAGGCGGTAAATATTGAGGATCGCATTCCCCAGGATTGACACTTCAAATATTTTTGCTATGGCGTCATAGGCAATCAAACGCTCGGTTTCATCTTTCGCTACAAAAATCGAGCTAATCAATTGGCCCGCCTGAAATAGGATCACCCCCGCCCCCTGGGGTGCATCAAAACGGAGATAGCCGGTAAAAGTCCCGCGCCGTAACTTCTCCATTGCTTCTGGCAGATTGATACGCGCCGGATTAACTTTCTGCCTTACCGGGATGCCACGTGGCAAAAAAATCATTTTTCAAAACTCCACAAAATTAAGTATGACAGCGTTCTAAACCATCAGACTTGCAATTTTTCCCACTGCAGATACAAACCATCCAAATCTGTCCGTAACCTAACATGATCCACACTTACTTGTCGCCATTGTTCCTGATCCTGATAAGTTAGCGGATCAGCCATCAGTTGTTCCAATTTTACAAGCTGGTTTTCTAAGGTCTCAATCTTACTTTCTACTTTGGATAATTCTTTCTGCTGTTTCTGCTTGCGACGTTGTTCTTCCTTACGATCTGTATGTGCCTGGATTCTGATTTGCTTGTCGCTCGACGTTTCAGCTTCTACTCCTTTGGAATTATGCTGTTCCACTCGCATGCTGCTGTGGCTCGAGTCTCCCAAAGACTGTTTTGTGCGCAGAAAATCTTCATAATTACCAAGATATGATTCAACCCTGCCATCACCAACTTCCAGGACACGAGTCGCCAACGCATCAACAAAATAACGGTCATGTGACACAAAAACAATTGTTCCCTGATATTTTTTTAGTGAATCAAGTAAAATTTGTTTGGATTGCAAATCAAGATGATTCGTTGGCTCATCAAGCAGCAGAAGATTCACTGGGCGCAGCAGTAATTTTGCCAACGCTAAACGATTACGCTCGCCGCCCGAAAGCACCTTGACCGATTTTTCGATATCATCCCCCGAAAAAAGAAAAGCACCAAGAATATTACGGAGACGGGGCACCATTGCCACAGGGGAGTCAGCCATAATTTCAGCAAAAACATCCCGTGCTGGATTCAATTCATCGGCCTGATTCTGAGCAAAATAGGCTTGCAGCAAATTATGCCCTTCCAGTCTCTCCCCAGAGACAGGAGTCTCAACTCCGGCAAGCAGACGCATCAAAGTAGATTTTCCCGCTCCATTCGGGCCAACCAGAGCGACCCTTTCGCCCTGTTCTATCTGGACATCAATGCGCTGCAATACTTTGAGATCGCCATACTGTTGAGATGCTTGATTTAAACTAATAGCAATCCGTCCACCTTTCGGTGGCGCTGGAAAACTGAAGGCAATTTTTTTTCGTTGTGGTGGCAGGAATATCCGCTCAATTTTTTCCAGCTGTTTAACCCGACTCTGCACCTGCGAAGCTTTGTTGGCCTGATAACGAAACCGACTGATAAATCCTTCAATTCTAGCGATCTCTTCATCCTGCTGTTGTTTTGCTGCTTTTAAAGCTGCAAGCCTTTCATCTCTGGATTGGATATAGTGACTATAATTTCCGGGGTATGCGGTCAAGTGACCGTTCCAGATTTCAACAATCCGCGCAACCACAGTATCAAGAAAAAACCGGTCATGAGAAACCAGCACCATGGCGTAGGGATAGTTCAGCAGATAGTCTTCAAGCCAGTCACGGGCGGGCAAGTCCAGATGATTTGTCGGTTCATCCAATAACAGCAAATTGGGTTTTTGCAGCAACAACTTTGCCAATGCAATTCGCATTTGCCAGCCACCAGAGAAAGTTTCACATGGCTTATCAAAATCTTCAGCACTGAACCCAAGGCCGTGAAGAACCCGGCCAACCTCAGATTCCATCTGATACCCCCCGCGCTGTTCAAACAACTGTTGCAGCTCTGCATAGCGCTCCAGTTCAGAACTTTCTGGTGAATCTGAAATATTTTTTTCCAGCTGGTGCAGCGTTACTTCCAGCAGCTGTAGATCCTCTAAAGCGCTCTGAGTTTCACTAAACAATGAGCGCCCCCGATGCATCAATCCATCCTGTGGCAAATAGCCGAAAGTGGTGCCCTTGGCTATCTGCAGGACACCACCATCACTATCGACCAGCCCCGCTAACAGTTTTAGCAGGGTCGACTTACCAGCTCCATTTTCTCCACAGAGGCCAATTCGATCAGTTGGGCGAATGTGCCAGTTGATTGCTGAAAAAATTCGCCTGTCAGCAAAATATTTATCGATATTTTTAAGCTGTATCATCTTTGATCTGCTCGCAAAAAAATTGTCTGGTTATTAAAAAATCCGATTCCAAATTATGATGCACTCGCAAAAAAGAATAAGATGGCTAAGCAAAAATTTCGTCCACCAAGGCGTAGTGGTTTTTCAGGGGCGAAGGCCTACATATAGTAGGTCGAGGTCCTGAAAAACCGCTGCAACACCGGAGGTCGGACTTTTTGCGACGCCA
>JASFYS010000147.1:0-15817 GCA_045047095.1 Desulfuromusa sp.
TCGGATCACCACCCGTCATGGCTAAATGTTGCACCCGGAGACAAGTGAAGTTTTTGCGGGGAATAAAAGCCTCACGAGAGATGCTGGGGGCGGCTTGAAATATTTGTGGTCAGTTGCTTACTTTTACCTTCAGTTTACTGAAGTTTCTCCCTGATCCACGCTGGTTCTTTGCGGCAATCAACGACTGCATAGATCCTGATTTCAGAAGCAACGATTTTATAGTAAATTGCAAATGGAAATCGCTTTGATAAAATTCTGTGATAATTTTCGAAGTGGATGCTGTGTATTCCAGCAAATAGCTTGAGGGATTCAATATCTGCAAATAGGGTTTCTAAGAAATATGTACCAATTCCGTTTTGCTGACGTTCATAAAAATCATGACCGTCTTTCAAATCTTTCTTTGCGGATGTTAAAATCCTGATTTTCATGAAACCGAATTCCAGATTTCCTTTTTAGCTTGTGTCCAATCTTGAAACTCCTCATAACCTTGCTGTAATTGATCCTCTCTTTTTCTGAGAATATCACCGTGCCAGTCAGGAGATACGATATTTGTTGTATTGTGACAGATATCATCCCAAAGCAATTCCATAGTTTGGAGTTTCTCGATCGCCGTCATTTCTTGTATGTCTATGCTCATCAAATACTCCTCCTTTTTCTACTGTTAATGCTACACATAATAGCATACATATTTGATATTTGAATAGGTATTTGGAAGGATTAACAGTGGTGAACCGGCCCCATTTCTTCAGTGTCCTGGTGATTTTATGCATATTTTTGGTCTGACTGTTGGTTCACCACCCGTCATGGCTAAATGTTGCACCCGGAGACAAGTCAAAATTTTGCGGGGAATAAAGGTATCACGAGAGATGCTGGGGGCAGCTCAAAGCTCAAGGCATTCATCATAGCTGGAACAGCTTACGCGAGATATTCTCAGGACAGCAACGCATCACAGCGACCTTCAAACAACGTGATGGAAGAACCCTCCATGTTCGCAAAGCAACCATCGCAGAACCAAAGTGTAAAAAACTTTATGAGATATTGGGTGTGTCAGCAGCGCCGGGCGGAGTGCAAAAAATGACTATTTAACATGAATCAGTGCAAATGTAGTGCCACACGATGTTTTTTATGCTAGTAACCTGTTGATATTAATAGCTTTATTTTTTATGATGTTAAACGTGGGTTAAGCACCCTCCACAATAAATAGGGTGCACTCAGCATTATTTAAACGCATTTGTTTAACGGGCGCATACTCGTCTGAGTTTGCAAAGGCCTGTGCACTTTTCATGTCAGGAAATTCTATAATTACGATTCTCGTCGGTGTCCAAAGGGTATTTTCGAGCACATCCATTGCTCCGCCTCTGACCCGATAAATACCGCCAAATTTTTCAGCGATAGGCTTGGCGAGTTTTTTATATTCTTCATACACAGTTGGATTATTGATCTTTGTATCGACAATCAGATAAGCACTCATTTTGAATCCTCCAGGTTTATAAATTCATGAAAAAAGTTAGACGGAGCAAAGCCGAGCAAGCTTTACATGTCCCGCCTTAAATATATAGGGTGCCCACGGAACTCGGTTCATGGCTGCTGAGTTGGTGCGGCTGCATGCTGCTACAACTTCACGTTTTGAGAAAAATCCCAGCTTTTCGGTAGTGTAATCTACCGGTTTGACACACGCTGTAAAAAAGTCATCAAGTGACTATTGAAAATTTGTGGATTTTCCATGTTGCTCATGTGCCCGGCATCAGGAATCAGCTGTAGTTCGGCACCAGCTATGTTGTCGTGCATATAACGTGCGGCTTGTGGCGGGGTGACTGTATCAACTTCACCGACCATGATAAGTGTGGGCACGGTGATTTTGCTGAGTACCGCGCTGGTGTCAGTTCGTGCCGCCATGGCAATGAGATTGCCGGCAATAGCTACAGGAGCTGTAGCGTTTATTATGGCGCTGATGTCAGCAACTGCTGCAGTGTTGTTGTGTACCGAGTCCGGGCTGAAAACTGCAGGGATAAATGTTTTGGCAAATCCTGCTGCCCCCTCTTTTTTGACCATCCTAGCCGCGTTGGCACGTTTGATTTTACCGGCATTGTCGTCAGCCTCACAGCGGGTATCGCATAGAGCGACTGCAAGAAAACGGTCAGGATTACGTTCCAGAGCTCTTAGGGTTATGTAGCCTCCCATAGAAAAACCAACGATGATCGCTCGGTGAATGTTCAGGTGGTCAAGTAATGCCAGCAAATCATCCACATGACTTTCGATAGTGTATTGCCCATCTCCGATGGCGCTCTTGCCCAAGCCACGCAGGTCATAAGCTATTGTACGGAAATTACGACCGACAAGTTTTAACTGTTCTGACCACATGGCACTGCTGAATGGAAAACCATGAACAAACACTACCGGGGTTCCTGCTGAGTCGCCGCTGTCTTCATAATAGATGGTTGTAGCGTTAATAAGTGTGTGCATACTGTTTCTCCGTAAAGTCTGTATGTTAATTTCGGGGGACATCCATATCTAACTTATATTATTCTTCTTTTTCGAACCAAGCTTTTGCGGGTGCAACACTCGGCACTGCTCCAGGAAACATAGTCGGGGACGTTCTTAAAAACTTAACTGACTGTGTATTACACCATGGTTTGCAGCTTTTAGGATAAACATAGGCCAGTGGGAAAGAACCACCACGCAGCAGCACCGCAATCTTGTACGAATCGATTCGGTCGTTCTTTGCCTTGCCACCATGAATCGCGCGCATGTAGAGAGCATGACCGAGGACGAATTCAATGTCTTCATCGGCACAGAGATCGGCCAGCCAGTACCAGCTAAACATGCACTCGCAGCCGATCACCAAGTTCTCACGATAAGGTTTGATCAGCTTCAGGAGTGATTTTGGCCGAGTCGGGATGTTCTTGTGAAGCACCACTTTACCGGTGGAATCAAGAACACAGACATACATAGCGTTTGCATGCAGATCAATACCGCAGTAAAATTGGTGCTGTTTAGTGTAGAATCTCATGATGCAGGCTCCTTTCTTTGAGGGATTGGCGTTTCTCAAAGGATACCGGATTATCCGGTATCTGGGGAGGGGGTCTGCACTAGTATCAAAACCCTTAAACCAAGGGAACGGTAGCTTATTTTCTTATTGACGACTGACAGACATATCAGGTTAATGTATCATTTTGTGTGGATACCTAAGTATCGGCACAAAGTTTTTTCGGATCCTTGTCGTGAGGTGATGAAAACAATTATTCATAAAATTGGTTTTGATTACGATATTGATATTGTTGAATTGGAAATACCTGAAGATCATATTCATATGGTCGTCAGAAGTGAGCCGAAAATATCACCAAGTCAGATTATGCAGGTGGTAAAAAGTATTTCAGCTCGCGAGTTTTTCAAAATGTTTCCAGATGTCAAAAAACGATATTTCTGGGGCGGTAAACTCTGGACTCAAAGTTATTACGTTGAAACAATTGGAGATGCGACAGAAGAAAGTATTCGTAAATACGTGCAAAACCAATTGGTCGAATTAGATAAAAAGGAAGTCCACGGAAAGCAGCTGGAGCTGTTTTAGGATTTTGCCTTTAAAACTCTGTCGCTTGCGGCCGAGTTTTTTAAATCCTTCATCTAGCCGTATAATTGAAAAAAAGGTACAATTTATCAATTCAATGGCGATTTCCCTTTACAACGCATGCACAGGTGTTATTATTTGTATGCGTTCATCTGAGCGTCCTGTGAGGGGGCCTATCCCGAAATTATTTCCTTAATAAATGTCCATTATTGGGCACAACTCCGATAGGAGGATTGCTATGAAAGTTTCTAGAAAAGTACTGGTTTATTGTTTGCTGATTATGGTGTTTGGTTTGATCTGTCAGCCGGCATTTGCTTCAGCAAAAATTGATCTTAATACTGCAACTGTAGCACAATTAGTTGAATTAAAAGGGATTGGTGAGAAGACCGCCGAAAAAATTGTTAAATATCGAAAAGAACATAAATTCACGTCGGTTGATGAATTGGTTAATGTTAAGGGGGTTGGATCAAAAACCCTTGATAAGATTCGTGACCAGATAACGGTTAAAAAGAAGAAAAAATAGTTTCTTCTTGAGGGGGCATTTTCACAGGTGCTGAATGGCAGGGGAGACTTGTTCTCTTCTGCCATTCTTTTTAGGGAGCTCATAGTATGCATTTAACGATTGTTGGAACCGGGTATGTTGGTCTGGTTAGTGGTGCTTGTTTTGCCGAAATGGGAAATCAGGTTTCTTGTGTTGATATTGATAATGTTAAAATCGCTGGCCTTAAGCAGGGACAACTCCCAATCTATGAGCCGGGTCTTGAAGCATTAGTTCAGAGGAATTTTACTGAGGGTCGCTTACATTTCACGACCAGCTTGATCGAAGCAGCGGCGACATCAAACCTGTTTTTTATTGCCGTTGGAACTCCTCCCGGTGAGGATGGTTCGGCGGATCTGCAATATGTTCTGGCGGTGGCGCGAGAGATTGGTCGTTTAATAAACGGCTATGCCGTCATCGTTGATAAGTCAACGGTTCCTGTAGGAACGGCCGACTTGGTAAGGAATGCCGTTCAGGAAGAACTGGATAAAAGAAATCTGTCGATTGCTTTTGACGTGGTGAGTAATCCTGAGTTTTTGAAGGAGGGTGCGGCCATTGATGATTTTATGAAGCCCGACAGGATCGTAATCGGAGCTGAAACTGATCGTGCCAAGGATCTGATGCGGCAACTCTATGTCCCCTTTAATCGGAATCATGAACGGACCATTTTTATGGGAATCCGTGATGCTGAAATGACCAAATATGCGGCTAATTCAATGTTGGCAACCAAGATCTCATTTATTAACGAAATATCTAATCTTTGTGAATTGATGGGAGTTGATGTCGAAAATGTTCGGCGCGGCATTGGTTCTGATGGGCGAATTGGTTTTTCATTCATTTATCCTGGTTGCGGTTACGGTGGCTCTTGCTTCCCAAAAGATGTCCAGGCTCTTATCCATATGGCTGAAGGGGTTGATTTCCAACCTGAAGTTCTTCTTTCAGTGGAAAAGCGTAATCAGCAGCAGAAGCGTTGGTTTGCAGGGCAATTGGATAAGCGATTTGGAGCCGATTTGTCTGGTTTAACTTTTGGAGTCTGGGGGTTGGCTTTTAAGCCGGGAACCGATGATATGCGTGAAGCGCCAGCAAAGATACTTTTAACTGATTTGGTGGCAGCTGGAGCAAAAGCCTTGGTTTACGATCCGATTGCAATGGAAACAGCACAGAAAGAACTTCCATCTGAGTGGTTCGAGTCCGGAGTTATAACGCTTGTTTCGAACCAGTATGAAGCCTTACAGGATGTAGATGCACTTTTACTGGTGACGGAATGGAAGCCTTTTCGCAATCCGGATCTTGCAGCAATGAGTCGTATCATGCGGCAACATATTATTTTTGATGGGCGTAACCAATATGATCCTGACTATATTCGTAATGAAGGTTTTGAATACTATGGTGTCGGGCGACTCAGGAGAGAAAGATAGGGGGATACGGGTATTGTTGATTAGGTGATAAGTGCGGATAAATAAGAATCATTGCAAGATTTTTTAGGTGTTGACTTCACATCACCTTTTAGCTTGTAAATCCTAGGTTAGAACTCTCAGTTTACATTGTAATCCCCGGATCATTTTTGTGCTGAAGATCCAGATATTGATGACATGTTTTATGGTCATTAATCATGAAAATACTTATGGACACCCATATTTTTCTGTGGGCCGTTTCTGATCCTGACAAGTTATCTATCGCAATAATTTAAAACTCTCTAAGGTGTGTTTTATCCGAAAACATCAGACGATGCGTTGGTGATACTTCCGAAAGCTACTCCAGAAACCGGAATCGCTATTTTTAAGCTGGCTGAATTCTTCTGGCGTGTAAACCAGGATATCGATCGGTAACCCCAGTTCGTAAAGATCATCAAAAATTCTGGGGCGTTCAAGAAATGGTAATGTGGTGGACATGACAATAAGTAAATCGATATCCGACCAGGCAGAGGCGAGATCTTGAGCGAAGGAACCAAAAAAATAAGCTGCCTGAATTTTGTGTCGGGCAAGTTTTCGGCGGGTAAAAGTTTCAATCTCGATTCTACTAAAATCGAGAATACTGGTCAAAGGCCGACTCCTTTCAAGAATTTTTGTCATATTTTGCCAACCGTTTTTGAATAATAGAATAGATCTCTTGTCCCGAGTGGAGCGCTTTTGCCGCTTGTTCTTCGGTTATGATTTCAAACGGAGCTCCTGCTGGCAGTGCATCTGGATAGCGTGCTGAGATGTAATAGAGGTCAAGTTCACGGGCATGCTTCTCAAGGGAACCATTCTCACCAAGGTTTTTGATTATTTGAAACAGGGAGTGGGTGCGGACAATATCATAGCCTTTGGAAAAGCAGTAAGCCTTCAGAGCCTTTTCGCTTGCCTGTTGGGCAATAAAACAGGTTTGCGAATAGAAGGTTCCATTAAAACTGTGCTCAGCCCAAAGAAGATCGTTTTCTGCTTGATTGAGCCAGTCTTGATGTCTTGACATATTCTCTTACCTCCCCTGACCGATACTTATCAATGTACTTCTCGAAGAGAATACTGTCAACTTTGAGCCTTTTCCAAAATGAAATGAGTCTGAAGCAAGTCCCGTGTTTCTAACATGAGATGAGTCTGAACAACAGAGAGAAAAACGTTCATGATGAAAGGATGAAAATCATCATGAATATTAAACACCTTCAGACACTGCAGCAAGTTGCTGATTTTCTCCACGGCAGTGCTGCTTTCGAACTTGCCTTTGCAGCCCAGGCGGAACGTTACCAATGGATTGAACAGACCCTGCGCCACTTCCGTTATGCCAGTCGTTCAAAGGGCGAAAAGGGGCTGTTGATTGCCTACTTGTGCTGTATCAGCGGCTATTCCCGGCAGCAGATCACACGACTGATTTGTCGCTACCGGAAGTGCGGAAAACTGGTATGGAGCATTTCTCCAGCCAAGGGGTTTGTCTCACGTTATACGGCAGGGGATGTTCTCTTACTGGCAGAGATTGATACTCTGCATGACACACCATCGGGGCCGGCGGTCAAAAAGCTCTGTGAGCGTGCCTGGCAGCGTTTTGGTGATCAGCGCTATGAACGTCTGTCGGGGATCTCTGTTGCCCATCTCTACAACCTGCGCAAGCGCACCGAATATCGCAAACTCCGGGTCGTCCATGAGAAAACCAGGCCGGTGAAAAACATGATCGGGGTCAGACGTAAACCAGAACCGCAGGGCAGACCAGGGTTTATCCGCATTGATACTGTTCATCAGGGAGATCAGGATGGGAAAAAAGGGCTTTATCATATCAATGCAGTCGATGAAGTGACGCAGTTCAAGGTTGTTTTTACCGTTGAACGTATTTCTGAACAGTTCATGATTCCAGCTCTGGCTGCTTTACTCGAAACCTTCCCCTTTCTGATCCTTGGTTTTCATGCTGATAACGGTTCCGAATATATCAATCGACACGTCGCAAAACTATTGGAAAAACTCCGGATTGAACTGACTAAATCACGTTCCAGGCATTGTAACGACAATGCTTTGGCTGAATCAAAAAATGCTTCTGTGGTAAGGAAAATCCTCGGTTACTGCCATATTCCACAAAAATTTGCGGCCAAAGTCAATCACTTCAACCAGGATCACCTTGTTCCTTATGTCAACTATCATCGACCCTGTTTCTTTCCAGAAGTCTTCACTGACAATAAAGGAAAACAGCGCAAGCGCTATCCCTATGAACAGATGATGACGCCCTATGAAAAACTCAAATCGCTGCTAAATGCTGAAACATATCTCAAGCCAAGCGCCTCGTTTCAATCTCTGGATGACATTGCCTATGCGATCAGTGATAATGAAGCAGCCAAGCGCCTACAAGAGGCTCGGTGGAAACTCTTTGAATTTATCGATGAACGTTTGCTCGCTGGATAATTCAGCCATTCCATTCAGACTCATCTTCGGATTGGAATAGACTCTTTGTACAACACAACGATTTAATGACGATTTCCCTTTACAATCCGTGCCCAGATGTTATTATTTGTATGCGTTCATTTGAGCGCCCTGTGAGGGGGCATTTTTACAGGTGCTGAATGGCAGTGGAGGCTTGTTCTCTTCTGCCATTCTTTTTAGGGAGCTAATAACACTCATTTAACATTCCTGAAAAGTTTGAGTTCTCAGGAATGACTCCTTATTGAATGGAGGGTTAAATTGATTTTACCCGTAATTTTATCTGGTGGTGCTGGAACCCGTCTTTGGCCGCTTTCTCGTGAGCTTTATCCCAAACAATTGCTTCCCCTCGCCAGTGATAAAACTATGCTTCAGGAGACGGTCTCTCGCCTGGAGGGGATAGTGGGTTTACAAAATCCCTTGATTATCTGCAATGATTCCCACCGGTTTATGGTCGCTGAGCAGATCCGTCAACTTGATAAGGAAGCGAGTCGTATCATTCTTGAGCCCTGTGGACGGAATACCGCTCCGGCCGTTGCTATTGCGGCGCTCTTTGGTGAGGCACAGGGTGACGATCCGCTGCTGTTGGTGTTACCGGCAGACCATTTGATTCAGAATGTTTCTGAGTTTCAGCGGGTTGTCCAACTGGCAGTCGAACAGGCCGAGAATGGGGTGCTGGTCACGTTTGGTATTGTGGCAACGCAACCGGAAACAGGTTATGGTTATATTCGCGCAGACCTGAGCGGTGAGGGTCCCGCATATCCGGTGGCCAAGTTTGTAGAAAAGCCCGATTCAAGAACCGCTGAGAAATATCTGGAGAGTGGTGATTATTATTGGAACAGCGGGATGTTTATGTTCCGTGCCAGTCGTTATCT
Source organism: Desulfuromusa sp. (assembly GCA_045047095.1). Taxonomy (GTDB): domain Bacteria; phylum Desulfobacterota; class Desulfuromonadia; order Desulfuromonadales; family Geopsychrobacteraceae; genus Desulfuromusa. The sequence continues at coordinate 8,857 of JASFYS010000147.1, forward strand.
GGAGGAACTGGAGCGGCATCATCCTGAAATGTTGAGTGCCTGCAGAAAAGCTTTTACCAGCATGGTGGTGGATCTTGATTTTCAGCGGTTGGATGCGGTTGCTTTTGCTGCTTGTCCAGCCGATTCTATTGATTATGCAGTGATGGAAAAGACCGATCAAGCGGTGGTGATTCCACTTGCCGCTGGTTGGAATGATATTGGTGCCTGGTCGGCTCTCTGGGATGTCCATCCTCACAACGCTGCTGGTAATGTTTTGATTGGTGATGTTCTGACTGAGGGGGCTGACAATTGTTATCTTCACGCGACCCATCGTTTGGTGGCTGCGGTAGGCGTTGATGATCTGGTTGTGGTTGAAACGGCTGATGCAGTGCTGGTAGCGAATCGGGATCAGGTGCAGAATGTTAAAGGAATTGTTGAACAGTTAAAGAAACAGCAGCGAAGTGAAGCTTTTTTGCATCGTCGGGTCAATCGTCCCTGGGGAGATTACGAAGGGGTTGATGCCGGAGAGCGGTTTCAGGTGAAGCGGATTATGGTGAATCCGGGGGCAAGTTTATCGCTGCAGAAACATCATCATCGGGCAGAACATTGGATTGTGGTCAAGGGGACGGCAAAGGTGACCTGCGGCGAAAAGATCATGATCCTTTCTGAAAATCAATCGACCTATATTCCGTTGGGAGAAATCCACCGCCTGGAGAATCCGGGTAAGATTCCACTTGAAATTATTGAAGTGCAATCGGGGAGCTATCTGGGAGAGGATGATATTATCCGTTTTGAGGATAACTATGGTCGTAACCCACAACAGGACGAGTCGTCATGAAAATTGATTGTTTTAAGGCTTATGATATTCGTGGACGATTACCGGACCAACTCAATGAGGATATCGCTTGGCGGATCGGTCGTGCTTATGCGCAATTGTTACAGCCGCAACAGGTTGTTATTGGGCATGATGTCCGGATCTCCAGTCAAGCTCTCAGTGATGCACTGGCAAAAGGGTTGACCGATGGCGGAACGGATGTTTTGGATATCGGCCTGTGTGGAACTGAAGAAATTTACCATGCAACCTTCAGTCAACAAACTGATGGCGGAATTATGGTGACGGCAAGTCATAATCCTATTGACTATAACGGCATGAAGCTGGTTCGGGATCAATCCAAACCCATCAGTGGTGATACGGGACTGGAAAAGATTCGCTTCCTGGCTGAAGCTGGGGACTTTGCTGTTTCCCAAAAGAAAGGCAAGATTGCCAAGATATCGGTAAAAGATGAGTATATTAAGCATCTTTTGACCTATGTTGAGCCGCAGAAGCTTAAACCCCTCAAAGTTGTTATGAACAGTGGCAATGGCTGTGCCGGTCCGGTTATCGATCTGTTGGAAAAATATCTTCCCCTGAAGATCATCAAAATTTGCCATCGCCCTGATGGTACCTTTCCAAACGGGATTCCCAATCCGCTATTGCCAGAAAACCGCAGTTTAACTCGGGATGCGGTGTTGGAACATCAAGCTGACCTGGGGATTGCCTGGGATGGTGATTTCGATCGCTGTTTTCTGTTTGATGAACAGGGAGAATTTATTGAAGGGTATTATATTGTTGGCCTATTGGCTCAAGCCTTACTGGCGAACAACCCAGGTCAGAAAATTATCCATGATCCCCGGCTGATCTGGAACACCATCGATATTGTCAAACAGGCGGGGGGCATTCCGATCCAGAGTAAAACCGGCCATGCCTTTATCAAAGAACGAATGCGGCTTGAAAACGCTCTTTATGGTGGTGAAATGAGTGCACACCACTATTTCCGCGATTTTTCCTATTGCGATAGTGGCATGATTCCCTGGTTGATGATTGTTGAATTGATGAGCCGGAGGAATCTTCCTCTTTCACAGTTGGTTGCTGAACGGATCGCAAAATACCCGGCTAGTGGTGAGATAAATCGTCAGGTGAAAAATTCCGAGAGGGTGATTAAATCGATTCAGCAGCAATATGAACCCTTTTCTAATGCTATTGATTTCACTGATGGTTTAAGCCTGGATCTGGGACGCTGGCGGTTTAACCTGCGAGAGTCAAATACCGAACCGGTTATTCGGCTCAACGTTGAATCGCGTGGTGACATTGAGCTGATGCAGAAGAAGACAGCTGAGCTGTTGGAATTTATCGATAAGGCTTGAGCGGTAGGCGTTGACTTGAAACATGAATTTTGCCAACTGGAGTTACTTTGGTGCTATTTACTTTCCGAAGACGACGATTCCCCTATGATAATAGATGAGGTTGAAACATGATGTTTACTGAACCTCTCCTGTGGTCAAATATTATTTTATGTGCCGTTGCGGGGATATTTCTGCTGTTGTGTCGTCCCCGTAATATTTCAAGCCTTCTTTTTATTTCGGCATTATTCTTTCTTTCCGGTCTGGCCTATATTGATTTGCAGTCTCTCCAACATCCAGAGCAATTATTCTTCTGGCGTAAATATGGACTGTTTTGTGAGGCTCTTGCGGTTTTCTGCTGTTATTATTATACGAAAACTGCTTTTCGAGATAATACCGAGATTTATAAAGGCCCTGGTTTCTGGATATCAATTGCCGTTGCCTTTTCTTTACTGATTTATCTCATTTTCTCCCCCATTGATAATCTGCTTTTCTCCCCTGATTTTGCTGCTGAACGTATTATTTATCTAACCAACGCAGGATTTATTATTTATCTGCTGCTGATGATCTATCTGGTGTTTGGCCTGGTGCAGTTGGAAAGAACTCTGGCTGGATTACACCAGACCCAGCGCTGGGGTATCAAACTGATGGTGTTGAGCAGCGGTTTGTTGCTGGTTTCTTTTGCCCTTTATTTGAGCCATAGTCTTCTCTACCGCACGATTAACATGAACTACTTGGAAATACGTTCTGTCGCTGTATTTATTGCGGTTATATTGTTTTGTTATTCACGCATGTCACGTGGAGAGAGTACTAAGCTGGCATTGTCTCGTGGTATCGCTCACCGCTCCATTGTCATGTTGATTGTCGGTGGGTATCTAATCCTCCTAGGGGTTATGGGTGAAGGGTTACGCTATTTCAATGTTGAAAATGCGAAACTGATCTTTTATATTTTATTGCTGTTCAGCATCGCTACTCTCGCGATCGTTTTTCTCTCAGAGAAACTTCGGCGCAAGTTGAAAGTTATTCTGCACAAGAATTTTTACCAGAGTAAATATGATTATCAGGATCAGTGGCAAAAGTTTGCTGATCGGATTTCGTCTGGAAGCACTCTGGCCGAGATTCAAACTTCGATCCTTGATTTATTCTGCGAACCTCTCGCCTGTAAGGGAGCGGCTTTTTATCTCTATGATTTTGAATCGAATAGCTATCTGTATTCTGCTGCCTTTAACTCCAGACGTGATTGGCGACCATTTGCTGAAAACGATCCCCTTGTTGTTGAACTTAAGAAAAAAGATTGGATTATCAATCTAAGGGAAGACCATCCTGAATTAATCAATTCCTTGATTGAATCTTTCGATGATGTCGGAGCTTTCCTGATTATTCCACTTTTTTTCGATGAAGACCTGGCTGGGTTTATTGTTCTGGGCGAACAGCTTAATCCAGGAGAAGTGTTGACCTATGAAGATTACGATCTGCTGCGGATGTTGGCTCGTCAGGCAATTGCAACAGTACAGGGGTTGCGCCTTTCTGAGCAATTATCGATCACTCGGGAGCTGGCAGCAATCGGTAAAGTTTCCACCTTTGTGTTGCATGATCTAAAAAATCAGGTTTCGGGATTGTCGCTGATGCTCGATAATGCCCGGGATTATATTGGTGATCCTGATTTTCAACAGGATATTTTGGAAACAGTTGAAAATACAGTTCAAAACATGAAGGGGCTTATCTCACGTTTGAAAAATATCAAAGAAAAACCTGAGCTGGTGATCGCCTCTGTTGCCCTGGATAAAATTGTTCAGGATGCTGCTGAAACAACGGGTTCTCCTATTGAGCTTGATGGTGAATCGGTTCAGGTTGCCGTGGATGAGGAAGAGATTTACAAAGTTATATTGAATTTATTGGTTAATGCTGTTGAGGCGTCAGAGCCCGATAATTCAGTGCGGGTAAAATATGGCCAACAGGATGCTTTGGCCTTTATTGAGGTAAGCGATTCCGGTTGTGGGATGAGCGTTGACTTTATAGAAGAAAAATTATTTAAACCTTTTGAGACAACCAAAAAACATGGGTTTGGAATTGGACTTTATCAGTGTAAGCAGATTGTTGAGTCACATGGTGGTAAGATTGAGGTGGAAAGTCTGGAAGGGCAGGGAACGACGTTTAGATTTTTTTTACCACTAACGGTTGGACGTTCAATGCAATAATCTGTTAACCGTTGTTTTATTTGGTGAGCTATAGGGGAGGGTCGGTTTGAAAAAACTACTCATTGTAGACGATAGTCAAGAAATTCGAAAACAACTGAAGTGGGGGTTGGGGAAGGAATATCGAATTCTTCTGGCGGAGTCGGTAGCTGATGCACTTAAGCTCTTTGATCAACATTCCCCAGAAGTTGTGACTTTAGATCTCGGCCTGCCCCCTGATATCGATGGTGCCACTGAAGGGCTGCGATGTCTGCAGAGTATGTTGCAACGTCAACCGATGACCAAAATTATTGTCCTTTCTGGTAATGAAGATCATGCCAATGCTCTGCGTGCTGTTGCTATGGGCGCTTATGACTATTATCATAAGCCGATTGATCTGGATGAGTTAAAAATTATCCTTTCCCGCGCATTTCATCTGGCTGGACTTGAGGAGGAGAATAATCAGTTACAGCTTGCTGCTGGTCGGGACAAACAGAATGGTTACAGTGGTATCTTTGGCCAATGTTCACAGATGCAGCAGATCTTTGCCATGATTAAAAAGGTGGCATCTGTTGATGTGCCGATTCTTATTCTCGGTGAAAGTGGAACTGGCAAGGAGGTCGTGGCTCGAGCCATTCATAATCGTGGTATCAGAAAAGATGGAAATTTTATCGCCATTAACTGTGGTGCAATTCCGGAAAGTTTGCTGGAATCTGAACTGTTTGGACACGAGAAAGGTGCTTTTACCGGGGCACAGAACCGGGTTCAAGGGAAGGTGGAATACGCTGAAGGAGGGACTCTCTTTCTTGATGAGATTGGGGAAATGGCACCGCTGTTACAGGTGAAATTACTCCGTTTTTTACAGGAAAAGGTGATCCAGCGAGTTGGTGGCCGGGAAGATATCCCGGTTGATACCCGGATTGTGGCTGCTACCAATGTTGATATCCAGGAGTCAATCAAAGATGGAAAGTTCCGTGAGGATCTTTACTATCGAATTGGGGTGATTACCATTGAGCTGCCGCCTTTGCGTGAGCGTGGGGAGGATATTGAGCTTCTGGCTAATATTTTTCTGCGTCGTTTTGGGCAGGAGTTTGGACAAAAGGTCAGGGGGTATAGCACATCAGCACTTAAATGGTTAAGAACTTACGACTGGCCAGGAAATGTGCGGGAACTAGAAAATAAAATTAAGCGGGCGGTGGTTATGACAGAAAGCCCGATCATAGAAGCGTATGATCTGGGTTTTGAAGAAAAGCAGGATATCTCTGCTTCAAGCGATTCGTCCGGGGATGACAAGGTTCAGGGCGTGCTAAATGGCGCCAATAACTTTAGTTTTGCAGGAATGACCCTCAAAGATGCTCGTCGTCAGGTTGAAAATATTGTCGTACAGCAGGCTATGGAGAGGGCGCAGGGTAATATTCTCAAAGCTGCCGAGGAATTAGCCGTCAGTAGACCAACACTGTATGATCTTCTGAAAAGACATGGACTGCATCAATCCTGATGCTGTCATAGAAGAAGGAACAATCCCCCTCTTCGCTGAGCTATTATAGATTGCAGTGCCGGCGGCCGCATCTAATTTGTAGCTAAAATGCTTCCGTTGTAAATTGTCTGATCTCACTTTCATAGGTCAGATTTGGATCTTGGGTGTCGGTGGCAACCACCTTCCAATAATAGGTGGTCGATGCCAGCAAATCGTACGCCTGATGATAGTCACTACTTCCTTTATCAACCGAATAAAGAACCGATTCAACAGTTGGTGTTCCAGTACTTGTAGCAGAATGATCAGTTGCGGAATCGCCACCTCCACCTCCGCCGCCACAGGCTGTTAACATCCCTCCTAATAGCATGAAGAGTAAAAGACTGACGGCTTGTGGCAAGAACTTTATCTGCGGAAATGACCGATACATTATCCCAAGAAGAAGAACGGCGGCTAAGGCAACCATACCGGTCGGGATGTTCTTGTCTCCTGATGAGAGAGGCGGTGTTATGGTTGAAGTGGCAGATCCTACTTCGTTTTGATTGGTTCCATAATAAAGGGTATAGGCCACATCATAGCCAGCAGGAGCCGTGTCCCAGCGGAAGGTGACAGGAACGGGCTCATTGGTCGCGTTATCAGTTGGAAGGAGCAGCCCAGGTAACCAACTGTTACTGACAATGTTGGAATAAGAGCTTTCAGTATCGGGGTTCTGATAAGCTGTGACAGAGAAAAAGTAGGTCGCACCATCTGTTAAGCCCGTTAGGGTTTTTGATAGAACATGACCGACATCAACAGGAGAACTGCCTTCAGTTGCCCCGGTTCCATCAAAAGGTAAATTCATATTATCCTGTTTATAGTAAACCTTGTATCCATCAATATCCGGAGTGGGGCTGGGATCCCAGGAAAGAGTGATATCTTGACAAAATGCGCTACTTATTAAATTGACAAGAATTAAAAAGCTGACTATAAGTATTTGATATGACTTCATTTGTTAGTCCTTTGCTGTTTTGGGTGCAACATTGTAGCAAAGAACCGGGTAAACGTTAATAGCTTTTGTTTTATTAGGCGTGATAAGTGATGGCGTCGCAAAAAGTCCGACCTCCGGTGTTGCAGCGGTTTTTCAGAACCTCGACCTACTATATGTAGGCCTTCGCCCCTGAAAAACCACTACGCC
>JASFYS010000148.1:0-3666 GCA_045047095.1 Desulfuromusa sp.
CTCAGCTTGATCCAAGTATTTCATACAGGGATGATTGACTTCAGCGCGTCTTTTAGCCATTGCGATGTTGCCGAAGATCCCGGAGAGAATATTGTTGAAATCATGAGCAATACCGCCAGCCAGGGTGCCAATTTTTTCCAGTTGCTGCATTCTCTGTAATTCTTCACGGGTCTGGTATTCTTCGGTCACGTCTCTGAACACCAATACGACCCCGGTTACTTGATTATCGTTGTTACGGATTGGTGCAGCAGAATCTGCAATCTGCAATTCTTGACCAGTTTTTGCGATCAGAACTGTATGATTGGCCAGACCAACAACTTTTCCGGTTTTCAGGACTTTATCGACGGGGTTTTCTGCAGTCTGACCAGTTTTTGCATTCACAATATTGAAAACATGAAGCAACGATTTCCCCATGGCTTGTTTCGATGTCCATCCTGTGAGCTGTTCTGCAATCGGGTTCATACGGACAATTTTATGATTGATATCTGTGGCAATGACCGCATCACCGATAGAGTTTAGTGTGGTGCGCAGGTTCTCTTCGCTTTCCTGCAAGGCTTCTTCAGCCTGTTTTTGTGCCGTGATATCATCATAAATAGCAACAATTTCTCCCGATGGGAGCTTGTAGATATAGTTATTCCGCCAGCCCTGAATTCTTTTATCCTGGTAGATGGAAATCGGGTGGTTTACAGGCTCTCCAGTTTTCCAGACTTCTTGAAATACGGCCAACAATCCAAACTTCTCTACTCCGGGGAAAACTTCTGTGACTTTGCGGCCAATGACGTCTTTTCGAACGACGCCTTCAATTCTTTCTGCAGAGCAGTTGAAGTTGGTAAAGATGAAATCCCGACCATTATCGGTTGCTTCATAGATTGCAACCCCACTGCTCATATTTTCAAATAGCTCCCTGAAGCGCTCTTCGCGATTTTTAGAGGATGCTTCAGCTTTTTTTCGCTTGGTGATATTGATGGCAATCTCCATACGTACCAACCGCCCATCAGACCAGCGGATTGCCTGATCGCGACATTCGTACCATTCTCCATTCACCGTGTTCTGAAATTCCCAGACATAAGGTTCATTAGGGTTGCCGTTTTCATCCAGTAAACGATCATTGGTGCAGAAGGTGCAGGGATCGTTTTGATCGGCCTGGAGTGTCTCCCAACATTTACCACCAAGGCTACCGCCAGAAGTATCCCGTGCCATTTTATTCATGAATAACAATTCGTAGGTCTGCATGTCGGCGACGTAAATGACTGCATCAATGGAATCGAGCAGGGTGAGATAGGTAGAATCGAGAGTGTCAGGCTGGTGTGACATGAAATCTCCCTCCAAAAAAAATATGCAGATCCAAGGAGTAGCAAGAAATATTTGAATCTTATTCCAACATAGTCTTATGTAGTTTCATCTTCCTTTAAAGCGCGACAATGTTCAAGGATAAAATAGTGTTTTGCGAGTTTGATTCTGTACTGAAGATTGTATTGACATTGACACTATTTAATTTATAATGATTCATTGTATATTTCTATATTTTCTTGATGATGCGGGGATTCTCAATGCAGATAATATCTCAACGTGCTGATCACTTCAGCTACTACTCAAAAGTGATCATAATTTTAAGTCTGATTTTTAGTTTTGGCGTTTCATCCGTCAGTGCAACAGGCCTCATGGATATGTCCCTTGAAGAATTGATGACTCTACAAGTGACCTCAGCTGCAAAAGCTCCAACAAGTTTGCTGAAAACATCGGCTGCAATCTATGTCATTACGCAGGAAGATATCCGCCGTTCCGGGGCAAACAGCATTCCGGAGCTATTAAAAATGGTGCCGGGGATGAATGTGGCGCAGCTTGATTCAAACCGCTGGGCAATCAGTGCACGGGGGTTCAGCGGTCAGTTTGCCAATAAACTTCTGGTTATGATTGATGGGCGCAGTGTTTATACCCCATTTTTTTCTGGGGTATTATGGGATGTACAGGATCTAGTCCTGGCCGAAATTGATCGAATTGAAGTTATCCGTGGGCCGGGAGCATCGCTCTGGGGGGCGAATGCGGTGAATGGTATTATCAATATCATCACCCGCTCTGCCGAAGATACTTCCGGTGCTCAGATCACTGCTTGGGTCGGTACTGAGGAACGAGGTGGGCTCAGCTTGATGCAAAGCTCGGACATTGGCTCCAGCAGTTATCTACGGCTGACGGCTAAAGGATTTGTTCGTGACGATAGCCAGTTAAACGGAGTTAATGCAGATGATGATATGACCATGGGGCGGGTTGGTTTCCGTTGGGATTATGTGGGAAACCAGTTCACCGGTAAAACCACGGGTGGTTTTTATCAGGGTCAAAACGGCGCTAATTTTGATCTTGTCAGCCACGAAGGCGATTATCATCATCCTGTCAATGATGATACAGATATGGTAGGTGGGCACTTGCTGACAAGTTGGTCGCGCCAGTTAAATAGTAAATCAAGTTTTTCGTTCCAATTCTATTTTGACTACAGTCATCGCGAGGAAGCCCTCTATGATGAAGACCTTCAAGTATTTGATGCTGAATTCCAGCATAACTATGAATTCAGCCCTGGTCATAAATTGACTTGGGGAGGGAATCTGCGGACTTATTTTGATGACACGACCGCTCACACTCACTTTTTTATTGATCCGGCCAGTGACCAGTATAATTCATACAGTGTTTTTGTTCAGGATGATTACCCCATGCTACAAAATCTGACTTTAACCTTGGGAAGTAAGTTTGAGCACAACGATTTTACCGGTTGGGAAATTCAGCCCAATGGTCGATTGCTGTGGGAGGTTTCTGAGACCGTTTCTTTGTGGGGAGCAGTGTCTCGTGCGGTTCGTACTCCATCACGTTATGAAGCAACTGGACAGATCGTTGTCGCACTTTATCCTCCGGGGCATGAACTAAATCCGACACCAATACCTGCAATTTATAATTTTAGAGGGTCTGATGATTTTAAGGCGGAAGAATTAACTGCCTACGAGTTTGGCTTAAGATCACTAGTGGATGAGAATTTAAGTGTCGATGTTTCAATTTTTTATAATGATTACGAGAGCCTGAGAACAGGAACTGATCCTGAATATACACCTATTGCGGATGCATCTGGTATCTACCTTGAGCTTGTTGGAATCGCCAATAACGAGTTAGAAGGAGATACTTATGGTTTTGAAGCTGTGATGGAATGGCAGGTCACCGATGATTGGAAATTGATTGGATCGTACAGTTACATGGAAATGGACTTTGATTTTGCCGGTCAGCTGGAAGCTTTTTTGAATAGTTTCTATGCACGTCACCAAGGTTCGCTGCAGTCCCGTTTAAACTTGCCCCACAATGTTGAAACTGACCTGTGGCTGACTTATACCGATGAAATTGCGGTACAGAACCAGCCGGAGATCTGGGATCTCAGCATCCGTCTCGGGTGGCAGCCAACACCGCAGTGGCAATTGGAGTTGGTTGGCCAAAATCTGTTGCATAGTCACAAGAAACAGCTGACCTCGGAAGTGATCAGTGTCGTGTCGTCTGAGATCGAGCGTGGTGTTTTTTTTAGGGTTAATTATAAATCTGAAGTTTAGAGTTACACCACTGCCTACACCCTCTTGGTTGGGCAGTGAAATCGTTCTTTGATTATTGAAAATTACCGAAGTTAAGCAGTTTCTCTTT
>JASFYS010000149.1:0-4631 GCA_045047095.1 Desulfuromusa sp.
ATTTCCGAAACGCAGATGCGCGACAGTTTGATCCACTTCGAAAAAAATGGTCTGGCGGATTTACAAGATCTGATTCGGCCAATTCCTCTGGCTAAACAGATTGTTAAAGGCTGTCACAAAAAGGGCATTCCACTCGTTCTGGCCACCAATCCGGTTTTCCCCATGTTCATGATTCAAGCACGAATGAAATGGGCTGAGTTGGAGGAAGACTCTTTCACTTTTCTAACAAGTTATGAAAACAGTTATTATTGCAAACCACAATCAGGTTATTTTCTAGCAATTGCCGATCAGCTTGGCATTCCTCCAGAAAACTGCCTGATGGTCGGTAACGATAGCAATCACGACTTGGCAGCGGTTGCTGTGGAAATGAAAACCTATCTGGTTGATACCTGGATTGTTGACCGGGATGGCTCTGAATGGCCTTGCGAACATCGTGGCGACCATGGGTCCTTGCAAAAATTTTTGCAGGAGCAATTGGGATGTTAAAGTTAAGATCACTTGTTATCAACCACTGCGGCACAGAGACACTGAGAAAGGCTGAAAGCAGGGTATTTTGCAACGATTCAGGTTAATAGCGTTGCGAGCCGGTCTTTGACAAACACTTATAGCTCTGTTTTTTTTGCTTTAAATCCTTAAAAAGATTTTGATTTTCTCTGTATCTCAGTGCCTCCGTGGTAAAAACCGAAAGGATTGACCTTTTGAGCAAAATATCAGAAGAAAAGATATACCATGGTCGCATCTTGGATTTATCTCGTGAAATCCACCGGATGCCCAATAATAAAGAGTCCAACTTTGAAATAATAAGCCATCCGGGGGGAGCGGCGGCGTTACCGATTCTGGATGATGGACGATTGTTGTTGATCCGCCAATTTCGCCCTGCAGTAGAAGGGTATATCTACGAAATCCCAGCAGGTCGTTTAGAAGTTGGAGAAGATGCTGCTGGCTGTGTTGAACGGGAACTGGAAGAAGAAGTTGGTTATCGTCCACGACAGCTTGAATCGTTGGGGTATGTCTACAGCAGTGTCGGCTTTTGTAACGAGAAAATTTATTTATTTATTGCAACAGAACTTGAACTAACACAAACAGCTCATGAGCCGGATGAATTCATTGAGCCGCTGGTTGTCACTCTGGATGAAGCACTGAAAATGATAACAGCTGGAACCATCACCGATGCAAAAACCCAGATTGCTCTATTGCGTTATGCCCTACAGGCCAGAGATAAATCATAAAATGTCAATACTCGATAACTACTCCTCACCAGTCGATCTCCCCTTTAACCGCGCCAGCTTGAATGACAATTTTCAACTAGCAAGTCCGGATCAAGATCCCGGAGGAAACGGAATCTGGCTACTATTGCAGGGGATGAACCTCATAACTGTCCACACAGAACAAGGAGAGCAATTACCGGAAGGCGATTCCCCCTTCTTAACCACAATCTCCCCACCCCTCTATATCGGGCAATGGCAAGGACGCCCCTGCCGCTTATTGAACATCCCAGCCGGCATGGAATTACCACCGCTATTGCAGAAACAACCCCTGCGTGCAACCGAACCACAGATCTCAATCGAGTTGCTTTCTCTGGCAGGTATCGGACAGATGATTCTCCACTGGGAACAAAGCAGCAAATACTGTGGTCATTGCGGGAGAGAGATGGGCAGACTTCAAAATGAATGGGGAAAAGAGTGTCAGGCCTGTAATCATCATCATTTTCCCCGGATTCATCCCTGTGTGATCGGGCTGGTTATCAAAGGGGATGAAATCCTCCTCGCCCGCAAAGAAGAATGGGCCGATGGACGCTACAGCCTGGTCGCCGGGTTTGTTGAATTTGGTGAATGCCTTGAAGAAGCGATGGCAAGAGAAACGGTTGAAGAAACAAATATCCAGATCAAAAATATCCGTTATATCGGTAGCCAATCATGGCCATTTCCCAGTCAACTGATGTGCGGGTTTGTTGCCGACTATGCCGGCGGTAAAATTGCGCTGAATGATAAAGAACTAGCCGATGCTAAATGGTGCAGACTTGATCAGCTCCCTACCCTGCCACCAAATCGGAGTATTGCCCGCTACTTGATTGACCGATCTGGGGAATTTATGGAAAACTCGCAGAGGAACTGAAACCTGTATCTATCTGTCAATCGTAAGGACTGCAACTCTATGCCCAATCGTCTTCAACACATTTGTTATGCCATCGTTCTCTGCTTGCTGATATCGTCCTGCCAATCCGATAAAGAATCGTCAGTATCGCAGCCAGCTACTCAGAAACAAGCTCCAGCACCGGTTCAAATCGAGAAGCCTCAAAAGACTCCGGTACCGGACAGTATAAAAAAAGAAACACCAGCGTCAGCACTGCAGCCTCCTGCTCAAAAACAAGCTTCAACACCGGTTCAAATTGATAAACCTCAAAGGGTTCCAGTACAGGACAACATAAAAGAAGAAAGGCCAGCGTCACCCCCTGCTGTCAACCTCGATCTATCCAAAGAACTGCTCGAAAAGATTGATGCCGACAGCCAGCAGGAACTGACCTTGGAGCTGCAAAAGAAAATGGAAATTGAAACAGCCGAACCAAGGAAAGTGAAGATCAGCGGTGGGGTTTTAGTCGACAAAAATGAGAAAGATTTGACCAAGAAAATGGACGGTGGTGAGGTAAAAATCAGCGTGCCATTTAACTGAATGAATAGATCATCGTCACCAACAAATTATTACTAATTTCGAGAGAAAGAATATCACTATGAAATATATCGGAGCCCATGTCAGTGCATCAGGCGGTGTATTCAACGCCCCGCTTAACGCCGTAGAGATCGGCGCAACCGCTTTCGCCCTGTTCACCAAAAATCAGAAACAGTGGAAAGCGGCCCCGCTGACCGACACAGCGATTGAAAAATTCAAGCAGAATTGTCAGGAGAACAATTTCAAACCGGAGCAGATTCTTCCCCACGACAGCTACCTGATCAATCTTGGCCATCCCGAAGCTGAGAAGCTGGAAAAATCCCGCAATGCATTTATTGACGAGCTGCAACGCTGTCAGCAACTGGGCTTGATCTATCTCAATTTTCACCCCGGTAGCCATCTGAAACAGATCAGTGAAACAGAATCTCTCAGTCTAGTTGCTGACTCAATCAATCTGGCTCTGGGACAGACCACTGATGTGATTGCGGTGATTGAAAATACCGCCGGGCAAGGGAGCAATCTCGGTTATCGCTTTGAACATCTGGCTGAAATTATTGACCAGGTCGATGATAAAGGTCGGGTGGGAGTTTGTCTCGATACCTGCCACACTTTTGTTTCCGGTTACGATCTGCGCGGTGCTGAAATGTGTGAAAAAACCTTTGCCGATTTCGAGCGAATTGTCGGTTTCAACTATCTCAAAGGGATGCACATCAACGATAGCAAAACTCCCTATGAAAGCAGAGTCGATCGCCACGCCCCCCTTGGAGCCGGAGAAATAGGCTGGGATTGTTTTAAATATATCATGGCTGATAATCGTTTTAATGGGATCCCTCTGGTTCTGGAAACGACCAAACCAGAATTATGGCCGCAGGAAATTTCAGAATTAAAGCTGCTGGCAGGCCTGGTTGACCTACACCAAAAATAGTATTTAGGGACATGTTCAGAATAGCGCTAGTTGAAGAATTTTGATTTTGAACTACCATTTCCCGTGTGACGCAGCCGGAATGGAGTCGATGATTTGAGATCAGGACGGAAAATGTTTGAGCGGAGCGAGTTTTTTTCGACCCTCAAATCAGCTGCTTCATTCCGGGAACCCGAAGGGCAAGAAGGTCGGGCGTCTTTCTTTGCTTCGTTTCTTTGGACGCGCAAAGAAATGAAGACGCCGAGCGGGGGCGCAACCCCGCGACCTTCTAGGTTGATAACCCATATTGGGGGGACACATAACGAGTACATATCCCCAAAAAACCTATTCTCCTGAAATTATTTTGTGCATATGCACATTTTTTTGCTTGACAAACTCCTCTCCTAGATTTAATCTTGTTTTGTGCATATGCACATAGTGGTTGTGGTGATGGAGAGTTCAACTTGTACTCCCGCAATCAAATTATTAAAACAACACAACAGCAAAAAGGAGGCAATTATGCCAGGAAGAGATGGAACAGGACCGCAAGGTCAGGGAGCAATGACAGGAAGAGGTCTGGGAGTTGCAGGACAAAATCAAGGTGCTGCTACCGGACGCGGACAGGGGCTTGGACAAGGTCGAGGGTCAGGTCTAGGTCAAAACCAGGGACCAGCTAGCCAGCAGGGACGTGGTTTAGGTGCCAGACGCGCTGAAGGTTTGGCTACTGGCCGTGGACAGGGAATAGGTCGTGGCAGAGGAAGGCGTTAATTTTTTGTAGGGGCAGACCTGCGTGTCTGCCCCAATGCAACACAGACACAACCGGGCGAACACACAGGTTCGCCCCTACAGGGGAATACAATAATATGTTAATCGCAATAACCGCACAGGAGAATTCTTTACAATCTGAAATCGATCCAAGATTTGGCCGGGCCGCCTACTACATGATCGTTAATACCGAAACGGATGAGGTAACGGTACACGATAACAGCGCTGGCGTCGGTGCTTCTAATGGTGCCGGAACCGGTGCAGCACAAACCTTGTCGGAATATGGAGTTGAAGCTCT
>JASFYS010000150.1:0-10508 GCA_045047095.1 Desulfuromusa sp.
TTAACCGCCCCCATTTGCAGCTTGTTTAAAACATCCTTCTCTCCACCCAGTTGCGAGATTGGACGGTAATCGACATACAGACGACCACCACTCTCCTGCCAGACCCGATCCCGAATCCGGTAACCAACTGTCGCACCTTCAATAGCCGGGTGACCAACGGTCGATAATAAATACGTATATTCTGCCCCACTGGGATCAAATTTTGGCTGCCAGGCGGCCAAAGGATCCGCAGCAAAGACAGAAGTGGAGAACAACAACATCACAAACAGAGATAATCCCGAAACAACTCGCTGCATAGCATTCCTCCTCAATTTAAGCAGTGAGGCAGCAGTAGAACATAATTTCAATGTTTGCTCAATATCTGATCACATAACCACGGGAGACTCTTTTCCTGAATCTACGTCTGGTGTATGCTCGAAAAAAACTTTTAAGGAGTCCTCTCATGCCACGCTTTATTCTTTCATTATTATCACTCAGCCTACTCTCGCTAAGCGCCTGTGCAGCTCAACCACAAACCCAACCAGAGAGCCCTTCGACCGCACTCTCCACTTATTATCCTGAGATTAAATATCAGGAGATCAACCCGACTCCGGTGGCCGGTATTTATGAGGTTGTAGTTGAAAATGATGAGGTTATTTACTTTGCCCCTGCTTCCGGACACATATTCTTCGGTGATCTCTGGACTGATGATGCTCGGAACCTGACTCAAGAGAATAAAAATAAGCGAATGACTTCCAAGCTGAAAATCTTTCCTCTTGACCAGGCGATCAAGATTGGTGATGGCCCCAATCAAGTTATTGAAGTGACCGATCCTGACTGTCCCTTCTGTCGTCACAGTTCTGATTATTTTGCGGGACGGGATGATGTCACCCGCTATGTTTTCCTTTTCCCGCTTGAGAAGCTTCATCCACACTCCGCAGCTAAAGCTCGATTTATTCTTGCTGCCGACGATCCAGAACAAGCCTACGATGACGTTTTCGGCGGCAAATATGACACTCAACCAGTTCCCGATGCCCCCGATGATACTCGACTTGCATTGTACCGGGACGTTGTCCACAAAGCTGGCATAAACGGGACTCCCCACTTCTGGATTAATGGTCAGCATGTTGTCGGCTATAATCCGAAACAATTCGACGCCCTGTTGAATAAATAGATTGAGTTCCCAACGCATGAACCCAAAAAAAATATCACAACGTCCGGAATTACTTGCCCCGGCAGGAAGTATGGAAGCTTTTTTTGCAGCTGTCGATGCTGGCGCTGACGCCGTTTATACAGGTCTCAAGGAGTTTTCTGCCCGTGCCAAAGCAAAGAATTTCAGCCTTAAAGAGATCGAACAGATCACCCACTATATGCAGCAGCGGGGAAAGCGACTCTATATTGCCCTCAATACTCTGGTCAAAGAGAATGAACTTTCACAACTGATTGATACCCTGGGAGCTTTGGAAGAGATCGGTGTTGATGCGTTGATTCTGCAGGATCTGGCAGTCTGGAAGTTAGCGAAAGAGCATTTCCCCGGATTGGAATTACATGCTTCCACGCAAATGACCATCCATAATGCCGCTGGAGTTAAAATGTTGGAGCGGATGGGTTTCACTCGCGGAGTTCTGGCGCGGGAGATGACCATTGATGAAATTGCTGCAATACGGCAACAAACTACTCTGGAATTGGAACAGTTTATTCATGGTGCGCTGTGTTTTTCCTACAGCGGGCAGTGTTATTTTTCTTCTTTCCTCAGTGGAAAAAGCGGTAATCGTGGGCGCTGTGCTCAACCCTGTCGCCGCAACCATCGCTATCGCCAACAGGAAGGCTACTATTTTTCTCCTAATGATCTCTCTGCTATTGATCTCTTGCCAGAACTGGAACAGGCTGGAATCTGCAGTTTAAAAATTGAAGGGCGGATGAAAAGTGCCGAATATGTCCACAAAGTTGTTAGCGCCTATCGTCAGGTTCTAGACGCCCCGGAAGATCAACGTAAAGCAATCCTGAAAGAATCAAAGTTATTACTGAAAGAGAGCTTTGGCCGCCAGCCCACCAAAGGATTTCTC
This sequence comes from Desulfuromusa sp., assembly GCA_045047095.1. Taxonomy (GTDB): domain Bacteria; phylum Desulfobacterota; class Desulfuromonadia; order Desulfuromonadales; family Geopsychrobacteraceae; genus Desulfuromusa. The sequence goes on from JASFYS010000150.1 coordinate 2,046, forward strand.
TCCGGCGGGCAGCCAAGTGATATGGCGATTCCGGCACATAAAGGGGCAACCGGACGGTTTCTGGGAGAGATCACCCGGGTGCACGGTGGTGAAATCAGCTTTAAAACTAAAGAAGCGCTCCACTTGGGAACACGGCTACGAGTTCAACCTGCAATCGATAAGAGCGGAACCGCTTTCACTGTCCGGCAATTAATCCTGGGAAAGCGAACCGTCAATAAGGTTCCGGCACATAGTTTTGTCAGTGTTCCCTCCACCTTTAACAACCTGTTCAAAGTGGGTGACACTGTATTTATGGTCTCATCACCCAGCGCTTTTACGATGAGTGATTCTGCTTGCCGCCGAAAATTAAGCAATGTGCGCCCCCCGGCTGAAACCGTTGACCTGCAGATCAATGTCAATCCACAGCAACTCCAATTGACCGCAACCATTGGCGCTGAAGCGCAACAGTTTCAATTTGCGATCGACAGTTTCCCAGCCCGGCAGCAAGGGCTTGATCATAAAATCCTGCGGCAAGCCTTTGAAAGCACTGCCGGGGAGCCCTTTGTGCTGGGTAAACTTGAATGCGGTGAACTACCAGAGATTGTTATTCCACCCAAACAGTTAAAACAGATCCGCCGGGATCTGTACGCTGATTTGCGTCAAAACCATCAACCGCAAAAACAACGCCTCAGAACAGCACATCTTCAACAAGCCCGGAAGGCCTTGTTTCCCGTGGCACCACCAATTCCAGGGAGACAACAAATCCGTATACAGCTGCGCGATTCCCGGGATCAACGCATCCTGCAGGATCAAGATGTTGACCAGATTCTGATTCCCTTGACCGGACAGAATTTGCAACATGCTCATAAACTCCAGCGCCGTATCCATCAATTAATCTGGGATATTCCCTTTGTCATCTTCGATAAAGACTGGCTTGACACCCGCAACGCCATTCGCCAACTGGCACAGATGGGATTCAACAATTTTCGGTTGAATAATCTTGGGCACTTTCCCCTCTTTGATAAAATTGCAGGGATGAACCTGTTGAGTAGTTTTCGGCTTTTCTCACTGAACAGCCAGGCCATTGCCGCCCTGGCTGAGCTGGGAATCAAAGAAGCAGAGCTCTATATTGAAGATGATCGCAAGAACCTCACAGATATCCTGCGCCATCAACTGCCAATCCCGACGGCAATGACGGTTTATGCCAGTGTTGCACTGTTGACCTCGCGGGTAAAAATTAAAAATGTCCGTTCCGATAACCCGGTTCTTTCAGATCGTGATGATGCCTTCCGGGTTCAGCAGCGACAAGGATTAACCTGGCTGAACAGTGAAACTGATTTTTCTTTTATTGCCAATATTCCAGAGTTGGATAGCTTAGGGTGTCATAATTTTATTGTTGACCTGTCCCACCTCGGACCGTTCAGCCAACCAGGAAAACAGGTTCTTGATGCAGTTAAACGGGGTTATGATCCACAGGGAAGCAGCAAATTTAATTATGAATCCGGATTAGAGTAGTTTTTTCTTATCAGCTCAATGGTGCAGATAAGCTTTAATACTGCTGGAAAAATCATGCAGTTCTAAATTGAGATCATCCTGCCAGCAGGTTTCGGTACAAACATTCCCTTCCAACAGCATCTGCAGTTGACCATTGGTCAGGGGAAATAGCGGAATATTCTGCAACACCGCAACAATTGGCTTCATCAACCAGAGGGGCTGGTGAATTTTTCGTGTTCCGGCGACCTGCCCCAAAGCTTGAGCAACCAGATCAAGCAACTGATCATAACTGAAAGCTTCCAACCCACAGCACTGATAGATTTTTCCGACCGTTTCTACTTTGTCCACAGCGCGTACAAACCCAGTCGCAACATCAATCACGTTGACCGGCTGAAGCTGATATTGCCCATCACCCAGCACCGGAACCAGCGGTAAAACTTTGATCAACTTGGCTAACATATTGACAAATTGATCTCTTGAACCATAAATCAGCGCGGGTCGAAAGATAGTCCAATCCAGATTTGACTGTCGCACCAACTGTTCCGCTTTCCATTTCGTCTGATGATAGCTGGTAACAGCGTTGTCCCGGGTGCCGTTAGCGCTCATCTGGAGATAACGTTTCACCCCTTGTTCTGCAGCCGCAGCCACAATATTTTGAGTCGACTCTGAATGTAATTTTTTAAACGTGATTCCCCTCCCAGGAAACTCGCGGATAATACCAACCAGATGAATCACCGCATCACAACCCGTAAGTTGACCGCGCAAAGTGATTGGATGAGTCGTATCGCCAACCACAGTTTCGATCTCACCAAAATCGCCAAGAGCATCTGCTTTTCGAACCAAGGCACGAACCGTATGATGATTGGCAAGTAATTGCTGAATAATTTCTCGACCAACAAAGCCACTGCCGCCAGTGATAAAAACTTTCATCGTCGCTCCATTTTGACTTATTAATTACGGGTTCAGTTAAATATAGCATTAAACCCGTACGAAATCAGCCACCCCCTCCTATTTTAAGGGTTCAAACCTCAGCTTATAAGTGCAACACCCCGTAGATAAAAAAGTAAAAATTAGCCGATATTTACCTTCACTTTATTAACAAATTATTATATTGTAGGCCTCTAACAAAGATTGCATAACAAAGGAGTGCTCCTGTGCCGGAAAAGTCGTTGAAGAATTCCTCTTCCAGCCAACTTTTGCTGGTTGACGATAGTGCCATGAATCTTGACACTCTTCTCGCAACTCTGGAGGACAACTATGATCTCCGCGTTGCTATCGATGGTCAATCGGCTCTGGATCTGATTGCAGCCGGATACCGCCCCGATCTGATTCTACTTGATATCATGATGCCCGGCTTGGATGGTTACGCTGTTTGCCAGAAATTGCAGGCCGATGAAAGCACCCGTGAGATTCCCATTATCTTTCTCACCGCATTAGACAGCGATGATGATGAAGCCAAAGGGCTGGAACTGGGGGCCGTTGATTATATTTCCAAACCCTTTAGTCCGGCGATTGTGATTCGCCGCGTCCAGACCCAGTTGGCATTAAAACAACATCAAGATCATTTACAGAGTCTGGTTCAAGCTAAGACGAAAGAACTCACCGAGGCCTATAAAGATCTGAAACAGGTTCACGATCAGATGCTTCAACAGGAAAAAATGGCTTCAATTGGACAGTTGGCAGCCGGGGTTGCGCATGAAATTAACAACCCGGCTGGTTTTATCGGCAGTAACCTCAATTCATTACAGAAATATGTCGCAAAGTTGAATGAAGGGATCGCTTTTCTGGAGCGAACCATCATGGATATGAATGATCCTGAACTGGCGACTCAAGTCAAGAAGATGAAGCGGCGGTTAAAGTTTGAATTTATTCAGGAAGATATTGACGATCTGATTACCGAATCAAAGGACGGGATCGATCGAATTGCCCTTATTGTCCGGAATTTAAAGGGTTTTTCCCGGGCAGAAGATGACACCCTAAAAGCAACTGACCTGCAGGAATGCCTGGAAGGCTCACTGAGCATTGCCTGGAATGAGATTAAATATAAAGCCAAGGTGGAGAAGAATTACCAGGAGCTGCCGCCAATTCAATGCCTGCCACAGCAGTTGAGCCAGGTATTTGTGAACCTGATGGTGAACGCTGCCCAGGCGATTGAAGATCAGGGGATTGTCACCATCACTACCCGCCGGGAAAAGGATTGGGCGGTCGTCGAAATTGGCGACAATGGCAGTGGAATTTCTCCAGAGAACCTTGAACGAATCTTTGAGGCCTTTTATACCACCAAAGACGTTGGTAAAGGAACCGGTCTGGGCTTGAGCATCTGTCACGATATTTTGCAGAAGCATCAAGGGACGATCTCTGTTGCGAGTACCGTTGGCGAAGGAACCTGCTTTACAATTAAATTGCCCATCACCGCTGAGGTGCCAACGGGATGAGTGCAGTCCTAAGCAATCTCCCGTCAGAATTTGGACTTCAAGTAGGACTTGAATGACATTTTTTTGAGAAAAGAGATCAGATGAAGCCTGATATCCAAAATAGTACGCTGGTCGAAAAAAATATGCAGCTGAGCTCTGCCTATCGAACTCTTCAACGGGTAGAAGCACAACGGGTAGCCCTGAATGAAATTACCAGGAATTATTTAATCACGGGTGACCTGGAGCAATCCCTGGATCTGTTGATGGCCAACGCTGCCAAATTTGTCGGGGCGCAGGCAGGTCGCTTTCTCCATTGCTCAGTGGAGAACGATGAAATAAAGATCACATCGGTTTCAAAAATGTACTGGTTCGATCCCAGTAAAAAAATAGAAACTCCTCAGGCTCAAAAGGCCTTCGCCGAATATGCCCAGACCTTGATGCAGTCCGGAGGTCAGTTACTCATCGGCACACTCGAAACCAATCAAACCATGATCCTGACCGGTGAACAATATTTAACAAACAGAAGTATCCCTCTCCCCACAGGGCACCCTGAAATTGAATCCCTGATGTTAACCCCGATATCAATTAAGGGAGATATGCTCGGTGTTATTGCTCTGGCTAATTGTCCGGGAGGCTTTGAAGAAGAAGACAAGTCTGGGCTGGAAGCCTTTGCCGCTGAAGCTGCCTTATTAATCCATGCCGATTCCCGGGAAGTGGCTCGCAGTGCCGCAGAAGAAACAGCACGGTTGCGCAGTGCCTTTCTTGCCAATATGAGCCATGAATTGCGCACCCCACTGAATATCATTATCGGGATGAATCAACTTCTGCAGGGGATGAAACATCCAAAGGAACAGCAGAACTATTTAGAAAAGATTGGTTTTTCTGCCAAACAACTGTTGGAATTAATTGATGATGTTCTGGATATCGCAAAAATTTCCGAAGGGGGAACAATAGCCCTTAAAGAATCCGCTTTCCAGCCAGATGAATTATTTTACGGCATCTCGCAACTGCTGTCCTTCAGGCAGGGAGACCGCAAGGTAGAATTGCACGCCGATATCAGCCGGGAGATCCCTCCGTTTTTATTTGGTGATACCCGACGTTTAACTCAGATTCTTAATAATCTGCTCAGTAATGCTCTCAAATTTACCCCGCAAGGAACCGTCACTTTACAGGTGAGTCTATTCAACCAAACCGAGGATCAGGTCACCCTGAAATTCAGAGTCACCGATACGGGCATCGGCATCAGTGAAGAGCAGCAGGAGAATGTATTTCACCCCTTTGTTCAGGTCGATAGTTCCTCAACCCGTCAACATGCAGGGAGCGGTTTAGGCTTGGCGATCAGTCGGCAATTATGTCAACTGCTGGGTGGCGAGTTGTTGGTTGAAAGCTCCCTGGGACAGGGAAGCACTTTCCATTTTGCATTGCCGTTTAAAATTGATGCAACGGCTGAGTTGAAAACAAAGTTTTTACGCCCTGCTGTTGACCTGACCGGTATGTCGATCCTGCTTGTTAATTCCTGTCCGGCCTGTGGCGTTATTCTGCCGGCAATGCTTGAAGCGCTACAATTCAAGACAGACTCCATCACCTCGACCAGCGGAGCACAAATGCTGCTGAAGAATGCCGTAGAACAGAAACATCCCTATCAGATTGTGCTGATTGGACAGTTTCTTGATGAAATGTCCGGTCTGGAATTTGCTGAACTGTTGGCATCCCAAGATTTACCGAACACGCAAAAAATCCTGCTGGCTAACCCGGCAGACATTGCCAAGTTTTCTGCCCAGACCACGGTTCTTGATCTTGCCGGGTTGGTTTCCATTCCGGCCAGTCCTGCCGACTTATTTAACGTGATTGCCAATGCTTTTGGCGCTGGCTCTGATGTACATGCTCCGACAACGGAACGGTCTGTTCAGTGGCAACAGGCCAAGGTTCTGCTGGTGGATGACAATGAAATGGGTCGGGAAATGGGGCGGGCATTATTGGAGAATGTTGGCATCGAGGTCTATGAAGCGGTCAACGGTCTTGAAGCTGTGGATCGGGTTGAGGCTGAAGCGTTTGACCTGGTGCTGATGGATGTGCAGATGCCGGTTCTGGATGGTCTGAGCGCTACGCGAGCAATCCGCAATCTGGATAAGGCTAATATCGAAAATTTACCGATTATTGCCATGACCGCCCATTCTTTTACTGAACACCGGGCTGAAAGTGTGGCTGCTGGAATGAACGACCATCTCACCAAGCCCATCAATCTGGACGCATTGTATGCTGCCCTACAACGTTGGTTACCTGGAGAAAAACAGCAATTTGCCGGTAAAACAGTCCCTTTGGAGCCTTCTGAATATGCGGATCTGGAAACGGCATTGCCGGGAATCGATGTGAAAGCGGGGATTCGGCGGGTTGTCGGGGATCGGCAACTGTACGTCAGCTTGTTGAAAAAATATCTCGATCAATTCTCAGCAACTGAAAAAGAACTGCGGCAGGAACTGGAACTCAAGCAACTAAAAGAGGCGATCCTGCGGATCCATACCTTAAAAGGGGTTGCTGGAAGTCTGGGAGCCACGCTGCTTCAGGAGTTGTCCGGGCAACTGGAAACACAACTGACTCAGAACCGGCCGCTCTCTGCTTTGGAGCCAATGCTGCTGGAGCAGCATAAATTTCTGCAATCATTACAGCGCTTGCCGGAATTAAATCAGGTATCCACAGCTGGGGATAAAACCTCCGGTTCAGAGTCTGAGTTGCGGGTACTTTTAGAACAGATCCTTGTCCCTTTAACCAACCTCAAGGCACAAGAAATCAAATCATTATTAACCAAGATTCAGGACAAAGAGTGGCCGCAACACAACAGAAATCAATTGGTTCAACTAGCAGAGTTGATCGGCCATTATCAGTTTAATCGTGCCACGGAACTGGTACAGAGCCTTTTGCAGCAAAGTGAGAGTTAAATGAATAGTGAAAAAAAACAGATTCTGATTGTTGATGATACGGGTTCCAATATCGACACCTTGATGGCGGTTTTGGGTGATGAATATGATCTGCGGGTTGCTGTCGATGGAGAAACCGCACTGCAGTCTTTACAACAAAATGAGTTGCCCGATCTGATTCTCCTCGACATCATGATGCCGGGAATGGATGGTTATGAAGTCTGTAAGCAGCTGAAAAACTCAACCAGAACCCGCGGCATCAGCATCATTTTTCTCACCGCCCTGGCAGAAAGTTCTGAGCAGGAAAAAGGTTTAAATCTGGGGGCAGAAGATTACATCATCAAACCCTTTGATCCAGCAATTGTAAAGGCGCGGGTCCGAATCCAACTGGAACTGAAGAGTTATCGTGATCACCTGGAAGAGCAGGTGTCTCTCAGAACCGACCAGTTGGCACATGCCCAGGAAGCCACCATTGCCAGTATGGCGATCATGGCGGAGTACCGTGATCCCGAAACCGGGGGGCACATTCAGCGCACCAAATCCTATGTTCGTACCCTGGCGACCGAAATCAGTCAAATCCATCCAGGGATGGTCAAGGAAGAAATGTTAGAGATTCTTTATCAGGCGGCTCCCCTGCACGATATCGGCAAAGTGGCCATTCCCGATGCCATCTTATTGAAACCGGCACGTCTGAATGCTGAAGAGTTTAGCATTATGGAAAAGCACACCATTTATGGCAGCGAAGCGATTCGGCGTACTGAAACCATCCACGGACGCAATGAGCTGTTTCGTGTTGCTGCAGAGATTGCCGAGTTTCACCACGAAAAATGGGACGGCTCCGGGTATCCACATGGTCGCAAAGGAAAAGCCATCCCGATTTGTGCCCGCTTGATGACCATCGCCGACGTTTATGATGCGTTGATCAGTAAACGTCCCTACAAAGAAGCCTTAACTCATGAACAAGCGGTCAAAACTATTCTGGAAGGGGATGGTTATACCCACCCGGATCATTTTGATCCCCAGATATTGGCCTGCTTTGAAAATATTCACCAGCAGTTCCATGCTATTGCTGTGGCATTTGACGATTAACGATATCCTTCTCCCTGAGGGAGAAGGTGCCCATCGGGCGGATGAGGGGGAAACTGATATTGAGGGTGGAGAAGGCAAATTACGCATGAACGTACGCCTTAAAATATTTCTGTTGCTCAGCCTGGTTTTGCTTGGCTCAATCATGCTCTATGTCTGGGTCTATTCCCGGATGGATCACCAGCGCCTCATGGATGAGTTTAAAGCCACGGCTAATCGGGTGGAAATTGTTTTTAAGAACGAACAGAATGCGACCGAAATGGGGATGCTGCAGGTTGCCACCGTTATTGCCCATGATCAGAAAGTCCAGCAACTATTTCTCCTGGGCAAAAAGGCGGTTGAACTGGAAGGGGGTGGCGCTGGGGGTGAATTAGCTGCTCAGGTCAGACAATCCCTGTTTGAACACGTGCAACAGAGTCAAGATGTTTTGGCAAAACAGTTTGGTTTTCGGCAACTTCAGTTTCATTTTGGACCGGGATCGTTATCCTTTTTACGTGTTCATCGACCCGAAAAGTTTGGCGACCGGATGGATAAGGTTCGCTACACCATTGTTGCTGCCAATGCTGAACAGAAAA
>JASFYS010000151.1:0-3850 GCA_045047095.1 Desulfuromusa sp.
CCTCATCCTGATAATTGTTTTGACGGGATCACGATTGCTTTCGGCATCCGCAATGTTGTTGATCGCCAAGCTGGTCTGAATGAAATGTACCGGGTACTTAAGCCCGGTGGCCGCGCGGTGATTCTGGAATTCTCCCAGCCTGAAAGTCAACTGTTTCGCAAGATCTATTACTTTTATTTCCAGAAAATGCTACCGACCATCGGTGGATTGATCTCAAGAAAGCGGAGTGCCTATCAGTATCTTCCCGATTCAGTGATTGAGTTTCCCAGCCAGGAAGAATTCTCCCGGATGATGGGTGAAGCTGGTTTTGAGCGATTGCAATATGTTGATCAGACCTTTGGTATCGCAACGGTTTACGTTGGTGATAAGTTGGCGGAACAGCAATAAATTCCCTCAAGTAAAAATTATTCTGCCTCGACTTTCTTTTCGGGCTCTTTTTTAAATAGCGAGCCAATATCTTTAACCAGTTTTCCCGGAAGGCCAAGCGTACGTTTGAAGATGCCAAAGACGGTATTTGAAACTGAATCTATGGGTACGGCTGTCACTTTTGGGTTTTCACTTGTCCCTTTAACCTTGAAATGAGCGGTTATCAGCGCCTTATCTTTCCCCGCAAGAACCCACCCGGCGATTGGAATTGAGGTGATGATTTTATCGACAGTTCGTAGTGGCATGACCCCGAGATTGAAATCCAGGGCATCATCAATCAGCCCCTGTGTTCCTACCATCGAAAGATTCATTGCTTCGCTCGTGACTTTCATGTCCTCTGTCTTAATTTGACCATCACCAATCTGAATACTGCCTTCCATGAGAGTGAAAGGCATCCCTTCTTTATTCATGTCCGGCAGCTTTCCGGCAAAAATCTGCGAGACATTCAGGAGGGAAAAGACTTGTGCCAGGCCATGAAACTTTTTCAGGGTGCCGTTACTGATTTGAATATGCATCCCGCCCCTGGCCTTTTGCCAGAAGAGATCCTTCTCCGGATTCCCTTCGAGGTAAAAATCTCCCTTTAAATTACCATTGATCAGGCCGGGTTTTTCAAATATATCCTGGTGCAAAACCGAAGCATTGATCCCTTCCATATGTCCAGATATTTTCAGGGGAGCCTCTTTTTGACTGTAGTCGAATTCGATCCGGGTTTGACACCACCCTTTGCCATTATCAAAATTAAGAGGAAAAATGGTGAGTCGATCTTTGTCTCCTGTGATTAGCCCTTCTGCATTTTGAAAGTTCAGCCCACCTAAGGTTCCCTGTTTCACAGAAACTTTAATTTGTAGTGGTGGCCCCCCATGGCTGTTTTTCTTAAACTTTGTGGCTTTTGGCCCGACAAACAAATGGATGATATCCAGAACATCGACCTGATCCGACTGGATATCAAGAGAGACTTCTGGATTGCTAAAATTGCTGATTTTGCCATTAACCGTTGCCAGAGTGTTGTCTTCCAGCCGAACTTTAACCGGAGAAAAACTGATACCATCTCTATTGATTTTCAGGTGTCCATCAAGATCATAGAGGGTGAGCTGCCGATTTGAAAATATAAGGTCATGAGCGCGGATTTTATTGCTGCTGAGATCCAGGTCGAATTGTGGATTCTTCCAGTCGCTGAAGATCCCATCGACAATAAAGTTTGATTCTCCCAATGAGGTTTTAAGTTTTTGAAAGGTGAAACCGTAACGGTCAAGGTCAATTTCACCATTCGTCTTATTTAATTTACCAATAATAGATGTCAACTGAGCACCGACATCTTTGAGCTTAAGAACTCCCTGGAGATCCTTGTGCTGCGTGAGTGTGGGCTCAACTTCACCCTCAATGTGAAGCTTTTTCAACAGCGGCGAAAAAGGTTTGAGCAGGCTAAGATTGATTGACCCAGCTGTGAAACTGAACTCTTGTTCGCCTTGAATCTGTTGGAAGTAGCCTGCTCCCGAAATGTTGAGGTCATTCAGGGTGAAAGCAGCTCGATCAAATTGGAAACGCTGACCATCCAGGGATCCTTGGAGCTGGAGTTTGCTTTGATCGGTCGGTTGTTTATGAAATAGAGTTCCAACCTGCAAACTGACTGAACTTAAATCTGCCTGTAACAAAAAGTCGGGTTTTAAGAGAGAACCAGTCAGATGCAGTGACCCTGGAATGTTTCCAGATAAACTCCAGTTTTCAGGGAGGTTGAGCAGCGGTACAAAATCATTGAGGTCAGGGTTGAAATTAAAATTGAGATCCATTTGTGGTTGTAGGAATAAACTATGAACTTTTCCTGAAAAATTAATAAGTTGATTGCCGCCAATTAGAATTCCATCTTTAATGCTGAGGGTTTTATCCTGAAGAGAAAGATCAACGGAAAGATCTTGAAATTGTTTCAGCTCAGGGATATCCCAATCCAAGTTACAAACGGTTATCTCGGCGCCGATGCGCGGCAGACCCGAAATTTTGTTGGCAGGATTCCAACTCTTTTCCAAGGTAATGGCTAACCGATCCAGTTCACCGTAAAGCAGTTTATCTGCATTCGGAATTCGCCATGTTTTTAGGATTTGTGGGTTCAGGGTCACATTTTCTGCTCCAAACTTGCCCCCCAAAAAATATTTTTCTAGCTGGCGGATAAAGTAGAATTCGCCACTGAATGGAATTTTTAGAAGTTCCCCTTTAAGTTTGGTTATCGAGTCTTGTTCATTTGCTGATGTCCAGCGTCCTGATAATGAAAAAAACTGCTCACTGTTATTTGAACTGGAAAGGGTTGTGTCGAAGTCTGCTCCTGTTGCTGGAACCCCATGTATTTTTAAATCCAAGTCCAGGGACTCAGGTAGAATTTGATCCTGTCGCTTGAGTAATTTTCGGAGAGAAAAATTTGTAATTTTGAGTTGGGTTTGATGCTCTTCATTTCTCCAAACGTCTGGGTCGCGGCTTGAAGGGAGGCGGGTTTCAAGCAGGAAATGACCACTCTGTTTCTGCAATTGCCCACTGACAACCAGCTGACCCGTTTTTTCAGGTTTCCAGCCACGGAGGACGGCATGGAGATTAGTCAGAACCAGCCGCTGAACAGCATCATCTTTCTGCTTTTGAAAGATTTTAATATTAGCATTATGGACACTCAGGATGCTGATTCCCAAGGTGTTGAACAGGTTATGAGATGTCCCCTTGGTTGGGCGGTCAGGAAACGGTAGCCAGATTTGGATGCTAGGATTATCGATCTGGACTTGATCAAGGATGAACTGTCGCTGGAACAGTGGCGCAATTTTTAATGTTGCGGTGATCTGAGGGACAACCGCCAGAGGCGCGCGATCTGAACCAATTTGCAGATCTTTTAATGCAAGTGCCAGCCCATGATTAAAGGTGAGGGAACTATGTCCAATTTGAACCGGCTGCTTTAGAGCCAGGGTCAGTTGTTTTTCAAGGGAGAGGCGGTAGTCATTCAGATCAAGTTGGCTTAGGAAAACAATCAGCAGGGTAAAAAAAGTGGCGAAAACAATCAGTAGAGAGTAGATAATTCTAATCAAAATCCGTGCTGAAGGTTGTTTCATTACGATTGTTCCTGTCGAGAAATTTACCATCGATGCGTCATACTTATCATAGCGGTTCTGATTCAGACCAGCAAGAGCAATACTTTGACGTTCTATTCTTTACATGGTTTCACCCCCCTGATACTATGGCGCCCCGTGAAAATATGGTCACATTGTTCAATAGAACCAGCTTCTAAATAGCTGAGGGTTCGATATTCCAAGGAAACTTTTACAGCCGGTATGAAGATCAAACGTCTAGATATTTTAGGTTTTAAATCCTTTGTCGACAAAGTCTCTCTTGACTTTGAGCCGGGAATTACAGGCGTTGTTGGTCCAAATGGCTGTGGTAAAAGCAACATTGTGGA